>JAPLSD010000684.1 GCA_026398835.1 Pseudomonas sp. | reverse complement strand
TGCTTGCGAACCCGGTACCGGCAGCACTTGAGCCGCACCGTAATACTCGCAGGCCGCCTGTTCGAGACCATCATCGGTTTCCGGCAAGCGCGCCCAGGCCCGCAGTGGAATCTCCGGTACCGACCACGGCCAGGGCGCGAGGCCGCTGGACAGGTCCAGCCAATCGGCTTGCGCAATGCCGTATTGCAGCGCTGCCTTGCGCAACCGTCCACCGTGCTCAAGCATAGAATTCAGCCCCCACGCAGAGAATCAGCAGCCACAACCACACACCACGCTGCACCAGTTGCCAGCCTCGATCGATAGAGTTGGCATCGGCCGGAACGCCCTCGCCCAGTTGCGGACGCTGATGCAGTTCACCGTGGTAGATCGCCGCCCCGCCCAACTCGACGCCCAAGGCACCCGCGCCCGCCGCCATCACCGGACCTGCGTTTGGGCTGTCCCAGGTGGGCCCCTGAGTCCGCCAACATTTCAATGACAGACGGGTTTTGCCCAACAGCGCGTAGGTCAGGGCAACCAGACGGGCAGGAATATAGTTGAGCACATCGTCGATCTTCGCCGCCGCCCAGCCAAAGCGTTCGAAGCGTTCATTGCGATAGCCCCACATCGCGTCCAGGGTATTGCTCAGGCGATACAGCACCACGCCCGGCGCACCGGCGACGGCAAACCAGAACAACGCGGCGAACACCGCATCGCTACCGTTTTCCAGCACCGATTCGGTGGCGGCCCGGGCGACTTCTGTTGAGTCCAGCTCACTGGTCTGACGGCTGACCAGATAGCTGACTCGCCGCCGTGCTTCGTCCAGGTCATCGCTGCGCAGCGCTTGAGCGACCGGCTGGACATGCTCGCCGAGACTGCGCAAGCCAAGGGCGCTATACAACGCGAGGATCTCGACCAGCCAACCGACATAGGGCAGCCAGGAAAAGGCCGTCACCAACAGAGTCAGCGGCAGCACCGCCAGCACCCAGGCGGTGACGCCGTGACTGCGCCAGCCACGGCCGCCGGAGTTGAAACGTTGCTCGATGCGATCGGCAAAACGGCCGAACGCCACCAGCGGATGCCAGCGTTTGGGTTCGCCCAGCAGCGCATCCAGCGCAACCGCGGCGACACTCAACAACGCCACACTCATTGACTCACTCCCCAATAATTCTCATACAGCAATTCACTCAACGGACGCGGCTGCGCCCAGCCTTCGAGCACCAGCATGGGCGCCGGATAAAATGCTTTCACCGGTCCCAGACACAACACCGCCAGCGGCTTGGCCCCGGCCGGCAAGCCGAGCAGATCAGCCAGAGCCTGGGGTTCGAACAACGACACCCAGCCCATGCCCAGACCTTCGGCGCGGGATGCCAGCCAGAGATTCTGAATGGCACAGGACAACGAGGCCATGTCCATTTCCGGCAAGGTCCGGCGACCAAAGATATGCCGCTCGCGATCATCCATCAGCGCGGCGACCAGCACTTCGGCGCAGTCATTGATACCTTCGACTTTCAACTTCATGAATTCGTCGGACCGTTCACCCAGCGCCTCGGCGGTGCGCACGCGTTCCTCTTCCACCAGCTGCTGGATCTTGCCGCGCAATGGCCGATCAGTGATGCGGATAAACCGCCACGGCTGCATCAGACCAACGCTGGGTGCTTGATGGGCGGCTTCGAGCAGGCGTCTAAGCAGTTCAGGCTCGACGGTGCCGCCAGCGAAGTGGCGCATGTCGCGACGTTCGCCGATGACCCGGTAGACCGCCGCACGTTCGTGCGCAGTAAATGCGTTGTCTGTCATGTTGGATCAGGCGTAAACAACGCGGCCACCGCAGAGGGATTGGAAGGAAAATAGAAGTGCACGTAGGACGCGGTCATTCGACCGTCACGATAAACCGCTTCTGCACCCCGTCCACCATTAGGGCTCAGACCACGGGCAATCGGCTCAAGCGCTGTACTGGTCAGCGAATGGTGATAGGTGTGACCGCGCAACGAACCTTCAGGCAAATCAACCGCCTGCAAGGCCAGCGCCGCCAGACGCTTTTGCATCACCGCGTCACCCGCCAGCAATCCCACCAGTTCGGCGCGTTGCCCCTCGACATCGGTCAAGGAGTCGAGCAAGTACAACATGCCGCCACACTCAGCCAGCAACGGCTTACCGGCAGCATGGTGTGCGCGGATCGTAGCCAGCATCGTGGCGTTTTCCGCCAGCGCCACATGATGCAATTCCGGGTATCCGCCCGGCAGGTA
>JAPLSD010000539.1 GCA_026398835.1 Pseudomonas sp. | reverse complement strand
GTGTCCAGATACACATGGGGGTTGAGCAAGGTCACCGCCAGGGCGCTGAGCATCACCGCCCGTAGCGAGCGCACGCTCTGGCTACCGGACTGTTGCAGGCTTTGCCGGGAACAGGCCCGGCGCAGAGCCAGGCTGCCGTACCACAGCAGAAAGGCCGCGCCACCCCAGCGGGCAATCGCCAACAGCAGCGGGTTCTGCGCCAGAAGGGTCGCCAGTCCGAAGACTCCGGCGGCGACCAACAAGGCGTCGCAGGTCACGCACAGCGCGGCGACTGGCAGGTGATGCTCGCGTCGCAGGCTTTGCGCGAGCACGAAAGCGTTTTGCGTGCCGATCGCCATGATCAGCCCTGCCGCGACCAACAGGCCGTTCACATAGCTTTGCCACATAGGGTTTACTCCGAGCCCGCCGCCAATTGCCGCAGCACCGTCATGGCGCGTTCGGCATCGGCTTGGCCGACAAACAAATGATCGTGGTAGTAACCGGCAATCACGTTGCAGCTGATCCCCGCCTGCCCCAGGGCGCTGGCGAACGCAGCGGTGAGGCCGACGGCTTGCAGTGCCGAGTGCACGTTCAAGGTGATCCAGGCCGCCACATAATCGAAACTGAAGCCGGCCTTTTCGGCTTGCCCGCGCTCGAGGATGACCGTCAAACCTTCCTGCTCGCGGAAGCTGCCGATGACCTCACAGTCCTTCGGCAAATGGCCGTCGCGGATCGTGCAGAACACATACTCGCCGTCGTTCAGTTGCGGGCTCATGCTGCGCAGCAGGGTTGCCAGAGAGGTTTCACCAGTCATGAAAAATGTCCTTGTTCGAAGAAGCGTGCTGTTCATTCTCCAGTCAGAAGTTGTATAAGAAAAACCAATATTGCTGATCGCCCATTAGGAAAACTGATGTTCGACTATAAATTGCTGTCTGCCCTCGCCGCAGTGGTCGAGCAGGCTGGCTTCGAGCGTGCAGCCCAAGTGCTGGGCCTGTCGCAATCGGCCATCTCGCAGCGGATCAAGTTGCTGGAGGCGCGGGTCGGCCAGCCGGTGCTGGTGCGGGTCACGCCACCTGCGCCGACCGAGATTGGCCGGCGTCTGCTTAACCATGTGCAACAAGTGCGTTTGCTCGAGCGTGATCTGCAAACGCTGGTGCCGGCGCTGGATGAAGAAGGCTTGCCGGAACGTCTGCGTATTGCCCTTAACGCTGACAGCCTGGCGACCTGGTGGGCGGAGGCAGTGGGTGATTTTTGCGCCGAGCAGCATCTATTGCTGGATCTGGTGGTGGAAGACCAGACCGTCGGCCTCAAGCGCATGCGTGCGGGTGAAGTGGCGGCGTGCGTGTGTGCCAGCGAGCGGCCGGTGGCCGGGGCGCGCAGCCTATTGCTGGGGGCCATGCGCTATCGTGCTCTGGCCAGTCCGGCCTTTATTGCCCGGCATTTCCCGCAAGGTGTCCGGGCTGAGCTGTTGGCGCGTACACCGGCGCTGGTGTTCGGCCCGGATGATTTTCTCCAGCATCGCTACCTGGCTTCATTGGGCGTCGACGGCGGTTTCGAGCATCATTTGTGCCCGTCATCCGAAGGGTTTATACGGCTGACCGAGGCCGGACTTGGCTGGGGACTGGTACCCGAATTGCAGGTCCGCGAGCAGCTGGAGCGCGGAATATTGGTGGAGCTTTTGCCAGATAAGCCGATTGATGTACCGCTGTACTGGCATCATTGGCGCAACGGCGGGCAATTGCTCGGACAATTGACCGAGCATCTGGCGCGATCATCAGCGCAATGGTTGGTGCCGTTGGAGTGATTGAAAGCGTCAGGGCTTCAGGTAATACGCAGTGCGATACGCATGAAAAACGAAAGAAATCGGAGCAAGTCATGAAAATTCTGGTCACCGGCGCAAGCGGCTTCATTGGCGGGCGCTTTTCGCGTTTCGCCCTGGAGCAGGGCCTGAACGTGCGGGTCAACGGGCGTCGGGCCGAAGGTGTCGAGCATCTGGTGCGCCGCGGTGCTGAGTTTGTCCAGGGTGACTTGAGTGATCCGGAGCTGGTTCGCAACTTGTGTCGTGACGTCGATGCGGTGGTGCATTGCGCTGGCGCGGTCGGGCTGTGGGGGCGTTATCAGGACTTTCATCAGGGCAACGTGCTGGTCACCGAGAATGTGGTCGAAGCCTGCCTGAAACAGAGCGTTCGAAGGCTCGTGCATCTGTCGTCGCCATCGATCTATTTCGATGGTCATGATCATCTGGGGTTGAAGGAAGAGCAGGTTCCCAAACGCTTCAAACATCCCTACGCCGCCACCAAATACCTGGCCGAGCAAAAAGTCTTCGGAGCGCAGGAGTTCGGTCTCGAAGTGCTAGCCCTGCGCCCGCGGTTCGTCACCGGCGCCGGTGATATGAGCATCTTTCCGCGACTGCTGAACATGCAGCGCAAAGGTCGCTTGGCTATTGTCGGCAACGGTCTGAACAAGGTCGATTTCACCAGCGTGCAGAACCTCAATGAAGCCTTGCTCAGCAGTTTGCTGGCCACCGGCTCAGCCTTGGGCAAGGCCTACAACATCAGTAACGGTACGCCGGTGCCGTTGTGGGATGTGGTGAACTACGTGATGCGCCAGATGGAAGTCCCGCAAGTCACCCGCTACCGTTCCTACGGTTTGGCCTACAGTGTCGCGGCACTGAACGAAGGTTTCTGCAAGCTCTGGCCGGGGCGTCCGGAGCCGACGCTGTCGCGCTTGGGCATGCAAGTGATGAGCAAGAATTTCACCCTGGACATCAGCCGTGCCCGCCATTATCTGGACTATGAGCCGAAGGTCAGCCTGTGGACGGCGCTCGATGAGTTCTGCGGTTGGTGGAAGGCTCAGGACATTCGCTGAAAATAAACACTGAACCGAGTTTGGGGTTCAGGGTCGATCAGTGCTGTGAGTAGCGGTTTATACTCGCAGCATTAAGCCACTACTGCGGTTCAGAAAGGTTGACTCATGTCCATGCGTAATGATGCTAACGACGACTTCGATGATGTCCCAAGCCTGCGGGCCGATACCCTCGACGATGATTTCCCGACCACCGCTGCCGCCCGTGAGCGCACCAGCGTACATTCGCGGCCCACACCGGTGGTCAAGGTCAAAGGCCCGAGCACCGGTCCGCTTTGGGCGCTGGTCGGGGCATTGTTCTTCGCGTTCGCCGGCCTTGCCTGGTGGAGTTTCCAGCAGATTTCGTTGATGGAACAGCAACTGGTCGCGACCCAGGAAAGTTTTGCGCGCATCAGCGAGGAAGCGGCGGGGCGCTTGCAGGCTATTTCCGGCAAGGTGGTCGCCAGCGAATCCACCGTCAACAGCGGCAGCGAAGCGCTGAAGTTGCAGATCAAGCAGCTCGAAAGCAAATTGGTTGAGCAGAACAAGCAACAGCAAGGCGTCGCAGGCCAGGCCACTGACCTGGACAAGCGCCTGGCACAAATGACTGCGCAGACCATCGAACAACAATCCGCCAATGCCCAGTTGCAAGCCCAGGTGAAATCCCTGAGCGGCGAACTGGCGACCCTGAAAAGCGCTCCGGCCGACACCAGTAAAGTCGACGCGCAACTCAAAGATCTCAGCGCTGACATCGCGGCGTTGAAAAAACAAGGCAACCCGAGCGTAGCCATCGAGCGCCTGGAGCAGGACATGATTGTCCTCAAAAGCCAACAGGACAACCGCCCGGCGGCACCTCAGGGGGGTAGCAGCACCGCCGAGTTCGACGCTTTCCGTGGGCAGGTCACGCGTAACATCAATACTCTGCAAAGCCAGATCCAGAACCTGCAACAGCAGATCAACGCCCGTCCTTAAGGCTAATGATCGTTCCCACGCTCCCGCGTGGGAATGCCTCACTGGACGCTCTGCGTCTGCTCTTGAATGTGACGCGGAGCGTCACCGGCTGCATTCCTTTGCTGCGCGTGGGAACGATCAAACCTGACGATCCTCTCGCCCCCGCAACAACATATTCGGCATGGCGATCGCTGCGGCCAGCCCCAGCAGCGACACTGCCGCGCTGACCATCAGCAAATGCCGGAAGGTCAGCAGCAACTCCCCACGCAGCGCATTTTGAGTTGGGCCTGGTGCGGCGTTCAAACCTTCAAGCAGCACATTCCCCGAGCTACCTTCGGCAATCAGCGCCGAGCCGGTCAGGTGAGCGAAGCTTGAGTCTTGCAGCAACGCCAGCAGTAGCGCTGACATCAGTGCAACACCCATAGCGCCGCCCAAGGAGCGAAACAGATTGGTGGTGCTGGTGGCCACGCCGATGTCCCGTTGTTCTACCGAGTTTTGCGTGCCCACCAGTGAGGTCGGGAACTGCATACCGGCGGCGATCCCGCTCAGCAGCATGAACACGCTGCTCAGCACCAACGCTTGTGGTGGGCTGAAGGCCATACCGAGAATTGCGAAGGGGGTGAGCAGCGCGCCGGTGAGAATCATCGGTTTGTAGCGACCGGTCACGGAGGTCCGGCGTCCGGCGAAATAGGCGCCGATCGGCAAGCCCATGGCCAATGGCAACAGGTGCAGCGCGGCGCTGTCGGCGCCAGCCCCGGTGACGCTCTGGAAGCGCAGCGGCATCAGCACTATCAGCGAAATGGCCTGGAAACTGGTGAAGAAAATCGTGCACCAACAAAGGACCGCGTTGCGGTTGGCGAACAGATGCATCGGCAGCAGCGGTTCGTGCGTCCGTCGTTCATGCCAGACGAACACTGTCAGCGCCAGTACCGCACCGGCCAGCAAACCCAGTACTTCGTTGTCGCGCCAATGATGGCCTTGACCGATCTCGGTGATGCCCAGTAGCAGCGAGGTCAGGCCAATGATCATCAGGATTGTGCCGAGGTAGTCGATGATCGGTTTGCGCTGCGGCACCGGCAAGCCGACCAGCGTGCGATTGGCCACCAGCCAGGCACCGAGGCCCAGCGGCAGGTTGATCAGAAACACCCAGCGCCAGGACAGGTACTCGGTCATGTAGCCGCCGAGCACGGGGCCGGCGACACTGGCCACCGCGTACATACTGCTGAAATAACCTTGATAACGTCCCCGTTCACGGGGCGGCACGATATCGCCGATGATCGCCTGACTCACCGAAATCATCCCGCCGGCACCGATGCCCTGGATGATTCGCGCCAGCACCAGCTGCTCCATGCTCTGGGCCATACCGCACAACGCCGATGCCAGGGTGAACAAGCCCATGCCGAACAGCATCAGCCGACGACGGCCATAAAGGTCGCCGAGCTTGCCGTAAATCGGCACTGCCACGGTCATCGCCACCATATAGCCGGAGATGACCCAGGCCAGCAGGCTGACATCCTTGAACTGTGCCGAGATAGCTGGCATCGACACGGCGACGATGGTTTGGTCCAGCGCACCGAGGAAGATCGCCAGCATCAGGGCGATCAGCACGCTGCGAATGGCCGGTTTGGGAGGCTGGTTGAGATTGGTCACGGTGAAACCTGCGGGCAGTGGTTGACCCGCAAGTTAATGGGCAGCGGGGACGCTCGCTAGTGTACTCGATAGGTTCCTACTCGATAGCCTCGTAAGGAAGCCCGACGTAATTTTCTGCAATGGTTTTTCGACCGGCCTCGGAGCCGACGAAATACGCAAGTTCCGTCTGCGAAATACGCTGGCTGAAGGCATCAGACTCAGGGAAATTGTGCAGAATCGAGGTCATCCACCAGGAAAAACGCTCGGCTTTCCAGACCCGCCGCAGGCAGATTTCGGAGTACTTCTCCAGCAAATCGGTTCGGCCTTCGCGGTAGACCTTGAGCAGTATATTGAACAAGGTGCTGACATCGCTGGCGGCCAGGTTCAGACCCTTGGCGCCGGTGGGCGGGACAATGTGCGCCGCGTCTCCCAGCAGAAACATCCGCCCGTACTGCATCGGTTCGACCACGAAACTGCGTAGCGGCGCGATGCTT
The DNA here is from genome assembly GCA_026398835.1 of Pseudomonas sp. Classification (GTDB taxonomy): domain Bacteria; phylum Pseudomonadota; class Gammaproteobacteria; order Pseudomonadales; family Pseudomonadaceae; genus Aquipseudomonas. The sequence goes on along the minus strand of JAPLSD010000539.1, from coordinate 4,147 downwards.
TTCTCGATGGATGGGCCGGTCACCAAATCGTTGGCCAAGGTCTCTGGCAGACGGGATTTCAACTCATCCCAGAAGCGTTGATCGGACCAGTTCTCGACTTTCTCTTCGGCCGGTACTTGCAGGTAATAGCGGGTGCGGGTCGCCGAACGCATGCTGCACAAGGCAAAGCCGCGCTCATGCCTGGCGTACACCAGTTCATCATGGACCGGCGGCGTATCGGCAAGGATTCCCAGCCAGCCGAACGGGTAGACCCGCTCGAATACCTTTAGCGAGTCGCTGGGGATCGACTGCCGGGCGACGCCATGGAAACCGTCGCAGCCGGCAATGTAATCGCAGTCCAGGCGGCAGGTTTCTCCGTCCTTTTCGAACGTCAGATAAGGCCGGTCGGTTTTCATGTCGTGGGGCTTGACGTTGCTCGTCTCGTATAAGGTCATAGCGCCCGCGGTTTGCCGGGCGGCCATCAAATCGCGGGTGACCTCGGTCTGGCCGTAGATCATCACGGTCTTGCCGCCGGTGAGTGCTTGCAGGTCGATATGCACCTGACGCCCGTCGAAGGCCAGTTCGAAACCGCCATGGACCAGACCTTCTGCGTCCATTCGCTGGCCGACCCCGGCCTGGCGCAGCAAATCGACCATGCCTTGCTCCAGTACCCCGGCGCGGATCCGGCTCAATACGTAGTCCGGGGCCTGGCGTTCGAGAATGACGGTGTCGATACCGGCGTTATGCAGCAATTGGCCGAGCAGCAGGCCGGACGGACCGGCGCCGATAATGGCAACTTGAGTCTTCAGGGTTTTCATTGTTGTTATGGCTCGCAAGCTTCACACGAACAAATCGGTGAATGGGTTCTGAGTACTTGCATTCTTCGCTTGAGAACCCGTCAAATGAAGGTGAAAACTGAGCCGATACCTGTGCATTTCGCCAATCGGTGCGATTATCGCCCAACACTCCGAGGCCTGGATTGCAGTTATGAACAAGCCTGCCCTTCCTTCGATTCCGGTGTTCAAGCTCTATGGTGAAAGCCTGGACTGGCCAACGCCGGATTTACTGCACTGTGAAACCATCTCCAAACGCAGCCGTGAGCATCAGTGGGAAATCAAACCGCATCGACATGCCGATCTGTGTCAGTTGCTGTTTGTCCACAAAGGCCACGCGGAACTTGAGATAGAGGGCAAACGCACGCGGCTCGAAGAGTCGGCGATCCAGATTCTGCCTCCGTTGTCGATACATGGCTTCCGTTTTTCGGAAGACGTCGAGGGCTATGTCGTCACTCTGGCGGCGCCGCTGGTGGCCCACCTTCAGGCGCAGCTTGGCAACTCGGTGAATGCTCTGGCGGTGGCCGAAAGTTATCCAGCAGGTACCGACAGCCACTACCTGAACAGTCTGTTTTCGGCATTGCAAAACGAGTACGTGGGCCACCAACCCGCGCGCGAAATGCTCATGCACTCGCTGGTCAGCGTGATCATGGTGTGGGTCAGCCGCCAGGTGATCCAGCGTCGTACCGCAAGCCTGCGACCACAACGTGCGCGGGAATACCTCAATGGGTTTATGCAGTTGGTCGAAGAGCATTATCGCGAGCACGTAAAGGTCGAAGACCTGGCGCATAAACTGGGGATTTCTGTCTCGCACCTCAACGGCACCTGCCGTGAGCTGGCCGGTCAGCCGGCCTTGCAGATCATGCATGAACGCCAGTTGCTGGAGGCCAAGCGACTGCTGACCTATACCAGCATGACCATCTACGAAATGTCCGACGTCTTGGGGTTCTCTGATCCGACTAACTTCACGCGTTTGTTTCGGCGGCGAGTAGGAATCTCTCCCAAAGCGTTTCGGGACAGGTTGAAGGCCGACCAGGACAGCGGGGTGTAGAGATTTCCGTTACTTGAGAGCGTTACTTGAGAGCGTTATTTGAGCGCGTTCAGGGTCGCAGTGTGTGGGATGCAGCGCTCGAAGTTGCAGCTTGCGAATCCACTCTGTGGTTGCTGACGGGCCTGTTCGACACGGTAGGCAGCGGTTCCGTACAACACAAGCGTGGCGGCGCAGGTGATGAAGATCGCAAGGTATCTTCGGGTTTTGATGTTCATGGCGCTGACCTCTGAACGAGTACCCGTCAGTCAGGGGGTACTACTATCAGCATAGGTCAGCTGTGGTGAGTTTTCATGGCGATGGGCTACAGCTTTGATGGGGTATTCAGCAGGTTGATCGCTCCCACGGGTGATCTTTTGATCTTAAAGCCCCACATCCCACTCCGGCTCTTGCGGAAACCTCAGCACCAGAAAATCCAGCATGCTGCGTAAAGTGGCCGGCATGTGTTTGCGCGAGGCGTAAACCGCGTAGATGTTCATTTGCCGTGGTTCGGCACTGGCCAGCAGACGCACCAGTTGTCCGCTGTGGATATGCACACCCGCCTGATAGCTCGGTAGCATCGAAATCCCGGCACCGGCCATGGTCGCGCGCAACAGGGTACTGGCCTCATTGGCGCTGATGTTGCCCTGCACCGGCACCGAAACCTGTTCGCCGTCCTGCTCGAAGTGCCAAAGGCTTTTGCCGAAATAGGAATGGGTCAAGCAATTGTGCAGGCTGAGCTCTTCCACCTTTTTTGGCGTTGGGTGCTGGCGCAGGTATTCGGGGGAGGCGCAGATCACCGAACGACACACGGTCAGCCGGCGGGCAATCAGGTTCGGGTCCAGGTCGTTGCTGGTGCGGATCGCCAGGTCGATGCGCTCATCCACCAGATTCACCGTGCGGTCGAGCATCTGCAGGTCGATGCTCACCCCCGGGTAGCGTTTGACGTACTCGGCCACGGCGTCGGCCAGCTGTGCCTGGCCGAATGAGGTGCTGACGCTGATCCGCAGCAAGCCTCGCGGTGCGTCGTCCGGCTCGCTGACAGCGGCTTGTATGTCGGTCGACAAATCGAGCATCTGTCGGCAGCGTGGCAGGATTTCGGTGCCAGCGGCGGTCAAACTCAACTTGCGGGTGGTGCGGTGCATCAGCCGTGCGCCGACCCAATCTTCCAGTTCCGCCAGATACCGCGACACCACCGGCCGCGAGAGATCCAGATGATCGGCGGCAGCCGACTGGCTGCCGAGGTCGACCACGGTGACGAAGACCCGCATTGCTTGAAGACGATCCATGATTTGCCCGATTTTAGAAACAAACTATGTTCAAGCATCGCATTTTTTGTAGCGAGTGAGGCAACTAAGCTCTGTCCATCGTCACTCACGACGGACAGATCTCAGGAGCACTGCATGATCGGATTTTCTTCACTCAAGCGTCTTTTGCTGGCCACCGCGACCCTGGGTTTCGTCGCCCATGCAGCGGCGGCCGAGCCGGCGCTGACCCTGGACGTTTACAACCCAGGCACGGCGGCGATCTTTCCGGTGACTTCGGTGCTGGTCAGCGGCAAGAAAGAGGCGATTCTGGTGGACGCCCAGTTCGGCAAAGCCCAGGCCGAGCACGTGGTGGAAAAAATCCGTGCCAGCGGCAAGCAACTGACCACCATCTACATCAGCCACGGTGACCCGGATTATTACTTCGGCCTCGACACCCTGATGGCTGCGTTCCCGAACGCCAAGGTGCTGGCCTCTAAACCGACCGTGGACCATATCAAGGCCACCGTTGAAGGAAAACTGGCGTTCTGGGGCCCGAAAATGGGCGTCGACGTTCCTCAGAAAACCATCGTGCCGCAAGTGCTCAAGGGGCACAGTCTGACCCTGGAAGGGCAGAAGCTCGAGATCATCGGCCTCGACGGCAAACAGCCGGATCGCACCTTTGTCTGGATCCCGTCGATCAAGGCTGTGGTTGGCGGTGTAGTGGTAGCAGAAAACATCCATGTGTGGATGGCCGATACCCAAACTGCGCAGTCCCACACCGATTGGCTTGGCACCCTGAAAACCATCGAAGGCCTGAAACCCATGACCCTCATTCCGGGTCACTACTTGGGTGAGAGCGCTCGCTCTCTGGCCGCCGTGCACTTTACCTCCGACTACATCAAAGCCTTCGACGAAGAAACCGCCAAGGCCAAGAACTCGGTCGAGCTGATTGCAGCGATGAAAAAGCGTTACCCGGACCTCGGCGAAGAAAGCTCCCTGGAGCTGAGCGCCAAAGTCGCCAAAGGCGAAATGAAGTGGTGAGCTAATTCACCGTGATCGTT
>JAPLSD010000507.1 GCA_026398835.1 Pseudomonas sp. | reverse complement strand
CCGGCCCAGGCCAGTTCGTTATCGGCGAAATAACCGATCAGCCACGGGTCATCCCGGTGATCACGGGCAGCGATGGCCACGGCGCGTTCGGTGGCCATGGCGAAACGTGGGTCGAACGGGTCGGGCATGCCGCCCCACCAATCGGTACCGGTACTGATGCTGGCGTAGTCGCCAACAATCGACAGCGGCAAGGTGTATGGCACACGATCAGCGAGACCCAAGGCCGGGGCGCTCCAGTTGCCGATGGTGTTGAAACCCCAGGCCTGCAAGCGATCAAGGGTGTGGCTGACCCAGCGTTTTTCATCAAAGGCTCCGGGCGCGCACGGCACGGCGGCTGGTTTCTCTGCGCTTTTCTCGGCGGTGTTTTCTACGGCGTCCGCTTTGGCGGCGGCTGCGACGCCCGCCTTGGTTTCGCTGGTGGCAACACAAGGTTGACCGTAGGTGCGTTGGAGATTGGCACCATAGAAGTCATACCAGCGGCCGGCATTGAAGCCACGGCCCTTGTCAGCACCGTTACCACCCCGGTTGTCGCCCTCACCGTAGTAGCTGGCCAATGGCTCATCGGCCTTGGGCAGCTCGCCAAACACCCATTCACGTCCGGTGACGTAGGTCCGGTTGGTGTCGGCGGTAACTGTATTGACCCCCAGGGAATAGAACGGATGACCTTCCGGGGTCACCAGATACCAGCGTCCGTCGCGTTTTTCGGTGCGGAAAAAGCCGCTGGCGTTGAAGTCCGGGCCTTTGTTCCAGCCACCGAACTTGTCCAGGGACGAATGCTCGCGCTCGGCGAGCCAGGTTTTCAGCTGCTGTTGCTCTTTGCCGGCAGCGGCTTTCAACTGCTCATCGCTGCTGACCTTTTCTGGCCATTTCGCCCGAGTGGACTGACCGTAGGCATCGACCAGCGAACTATAGGCAGCCTTCACCACGGCATCACCGTCCTGCACACCGAAGCGCTCGAGCATGATGCTCTGCGCCACTTTCGGCTTGTCCATCGACAGCGTGACCGACACCACCTGGCTGCGATCCAGCTCGCCTTCGCTGCTGGCGAGCAAGACCCGCTGGCCATCGACTGTCATCGGCATGGGTGGCCCGGCTTTCATACCCTGGCTCAGCGGCGAGCTGGCCTGCAATGGCACCAAAAGGGTTTGTGCGGGGCCGGCCGGCAGGTCAATGCGACTGATCAGGGTCTTACCGTCATTGCTCTGGATTTTTACATAGAGGGTCAGCGCCCAGTTCATGGCGCTCTGGATCCGCAAGCTCATGGCGCCAGACTGCGACCAGTCCCAGGCACCGGTTTGCGGTGTCAGGCGCAGGCTCGGCTGGTTTGCCGGGTTGAAGGTTACCCGGCGCAGCACTTCGCCCTCAGCCGTTTGCTCCGCATTGGATTGCGGCAGGCTGGCATCTTCAGTCGCTACCTGGACCACATCGGCGGGGCGGACAAAGTTGAACAGCGTCTGTTGTCCGGCAGGCGCAGCCAGCAGCGGCGCAGCGAACAGCAGAGCAAAAACAGCGGGCAGCGAGCGGCGAATCATAGGAACGAGGTTCTCCCTAACGACCAGTGAACGGTCTGTGTGGAATTTGGCGACATGAGATAGACAACGCGGTGGGCGTATTTGCCCACCGTGCCTCAAGAAATTTCCCGGCGGAACGGCGGCAGCGCATTGAGAATGGCTTTACCGTAGCGTTGCGTGACCAGACGTCGGTCGAGCAAGGTGATGGTGCCACGATCCTCTTCGGTACGCAGCAGCCTGCCGCAGGCCTGGACCAGCTTCAGCGAGGCATCCGGAACGGAAATTTCCATGAACGGATTGCCGCCGCGAGCTTCGATCCATTCGGCCAGCGCCGCTTCGACCGGGTCATCCGGCACCGAGAACGGGATCTTGGCGATCACCACGTGCTCGCAATAGGCGCCGGGCAAGTCCACGCCCTCGGCGAAGCTCGCCAGGCCGAACAGCACGCTGGAGTCACCGCCATCAACCCGCGCCTTGTGCTTGTTCAGGGTTTCCTGTTTCGACAGATTGCCTTGAATGAACACTTGTTTACGCCAGTCGCGATCCAGGCCGTCGAATACGTCCTGCATCTGCTTACGCGACGAGAACAGCACCAGCGTGCCGCGCGAGCCTTCGACCAGTGCCGGCAGGTCGCGGATGATCGCCGCCGTGTGTGCGGGAGCATCCCGAGGGTCGGCGCGCAGGTCAGGGACCCGCAGCACACCGGCATCCGCGTGATGGAAGGGGCTTGGCACCACCGCCGTCACGGCTTTTTTTGGCAGACCGGCACGCATGCGGAAACGATCGAAAGTACCCAGTGCAGTCAAGGTGGCCGAGGTCACCAGCGCCCCATAGGCGACGTTCCACAGGTTACGTCGGAGCATTTCTGCCGCAAGGATTGGGCTGGCGTTGACCTCGATGTCGAACAGCGAACCGCTTTCGGCCAGAGTCAACCAACGGGCCATCGGCGGGTTGTCTTCCGGATCTTCGGCAGTAAATGCGGTCCACAGCTCCCAATTGCCTTGGGATCGGGACAGCAAACTACCGAACAACGGGTACCACTCTTCTGCCTGATTGCTGGCGATGCCAATGTTGACCTCGCCATCCATGCCTTCCTTGAGCAGCTCGGTGAGCCGGGTGAAGACATCGGTCAGGCGCGAAAAGCCTTTCTTCAGCTCGATGCCCATTTCACGCATGTGCTCGGGGATCACCCCACCGACGAATCGATGGCGCGGCCGTTCGCGACCTTCTACGTCTTCGCCAGGCTTGAAGTCGGCGACCTGCTCGCAGGCCGTGAACATGAACTGTTGTTGAGTCTTGATCTCGCGCGCCAGCTCCGGAACCTGCTCGATCAGCTTGCCCAGGTCACCGGGCAGCGGATGCTGGGCCAGCAGTTTGGCGAGGTTCTTGGCAGTCTGTTCCAGCCAGTCGGCGGTAGAGCGCAGGCGGGTGTAATGAGCAAAGTGGCCGATGGCCTTGTCTGGCAGGTGGTGACCTTCGTCGAACACGTAAAGCGTGTCACGTGGGTCCGGCAATACCGCACCTCCGCCCAACGCCAGGTCGGCCAGCACCATGTCGTGGTTGGTAACAATAACGTCGACCTTGCCCATGCCTTCGCGGGCCTTGTAAAAGGCACACTGGCCAAAGTTCGGGCAATGACGGTTGGTGCACTGGCTGTGATCAGTGGTCAGCCGCGCCCAGTCCTGGTCTTCCAGGGCAGTGGACCAACTGTCACGGTCGCCGTCCCACTTATTACCCGCAAGCTTTTCGATCATGCTGGTAAAGAGCTTCTGGCTGGCCTCATCGACCTCGATCTTGAAGCCTTCTTCTTCGAAAAGCTGCGCCGTGGCGGTTTGCGCGTGGCCTTCTTGCAGCAACATATCCAACTTGGACAGGCACATGTAACGGCCCCGCCCCTTGGCCAGGGCGAAGGTGAAGTTCAGCCCGCTGTTGCGCATCAAGTCCGGCAAATCCTTGTAGACGATTTGCTCTTGCAACGCGACGGTCGCCGTGGCAATCACCAAGCGTTTTCCGGCGGCTTTGGCGGTAGGAATCGCCGCCAGGCTGTAGGCCACGGTTTTCCCGGTACCAGTGCCGGCCTCAACCGCCACTACTGCGGGGTCGCCACTGCGCCGGCCTTCGTCATCGGTTTCGATGTCACCGAGGACTTTGGCCACCTCGGCGATCATCAAACGCTGGCCGTAACGCGGCTTGAGGCTCTTGGCTTCGAGAAAACGCGAGTAAGCGCCCTGGATCTGGGATTTGAGTTCGTTGCTGATCATGGTCTTCGGGCGCGAAAAACGCTGGATAAATTTTCAGTGGTTCGAATCGGCCGCTATCATAACCCGCTAATTCATCCCGCGCAGAACGGAGTACCCGAATGACACCCTTTGCCCTTGTTTACACCCTGCATGTACTGGCGGCCCTGGTCTGGGTCGGCGGCATGTTTTTCGCCTGGATGGTCCTGCGCCCCGCCGCAATGACGGCACTTGAAGGTCCGGCGCGATTGAAGCTGTGGGTAGAAGTGTTTCAACGTTTTTTTGTGTGGGTCTGGGTCGCTGTAGTGCTTTTGCCGATCAGCGGTGTTGGCCTGATTCAGTTGCGCTTCAACGGCTTTGAAACCGCACCGCGTTATGTGCAGGTGATGATGGGGCTGTACCTGGTGATGACGGCACTGTTTATCCGCATTCAGGCATTGCAACTGCCGGAACTGCGCAAAGCGGTGTTGGCCGAGGATTGGCCGACGGGTGCTGCGACACTGGGGAGGATTCGGCGTTTGGTGGGGATTAATCTGCTGCTGGGCTTGTTGTTGGTGGCCGTGGCGTCGGCAAGGCCAGGCTTCTGAGGCGTCTGGACGGACGTCTCGCGGGCAAGGACTAGGCGTCCCTACTCCTACAAGAGATACGCAAACCTTGTAGGAGTGCCCAGTCCATCAAACGCCACACATCTTAGAAACTGCTTACAACCGCTGCACCGTCACTGAGCCGGCATCACCGGCAGGTCCTGGCTGGCCTTCAACGCCAGGACGCCCGCTCTTGCCGCCATCGGCGCGGTAAACGAAGCAGCCTTTGGACTTGCCGCCCGCGCCTGGCTTGCCAGCGGCGCCGGCCAATCCGCCTGCACCACCGTCGACCCAGACCTTGATCTGCGCGCCCGGATAGTCTCGCGGCAATTGCACTCGTACATGCGCACCGGACGCACCGGGATGGCCATCACCACCGTTATCGCCATCGGCACCGCGACCGGCCTGGCCCCAGGCACAACCCGGCGCCTGACCATTAGCACCATCCAGGCCAACGTAACCCGGCGCACCGGCACCGCCGCGGGCATCCACCGACAATTCTTGCGCACTCAGCGAGTGGATCCGCAAGTTGAGGTCACGCCCAGGCTTGGCAGCCTTGAGGTAAGTGCCCGGCGCTCCGCGGGAGGTAATCTGGCTACCGCTGCCCAATTGGGCGTGGTTGATTTTCAATTGCAGGCTTTGCTCGCCGGGTACGATGGCAATCCGTGCCTCGCGTCCCAGATGCAGTTCTCCGACGGTCACTTCGGTCACGTTGGAGGGAATCAGCAGCGTGCCGTAATCGGCAACGTCCAATCGCTCCAGCTGCAAGGCACTGGTGGTGTTTGGCAAGCGCATCAAGGAATTGGTTTCGACCGTCACCACTTGGGCATAGGCCAAAGGGCTGCACAAAGCGGCCAGCAGAAAGAGATTACGCATGTTTGGGCTCCGGGACGGTTTGCAGATGAAAAATGCCGAACAGCAGAATCTGTAAGCGATCACGCCACCGATGGGTACGTCCTTTCAAACTGCCATTGAACCGCACGACTTCCAGAAGATGCATCAGCAGCAACAGGCTGCCGGCGAGGTTGAGCATTAGATGGACCGGATGGATCGGCGGATTGAGCAAATTGACCGCCACCACTAACCAGAACAGCAAGGTCAAAAACTTCCCCAGCCCCCAAAACACCTTCATACGCTCCCCCGTTGAGAATTATTCTTTGCGCGCACAGTACCGACTTCCACGAGATATAAGCCAGAGGGCGATGAAAATTCTTCTTGGGCGCAAGGGGGAGCCGCCGGATCATCGTCCCGGCAGCAACCGGTAAGGCAATCTCAATTGTGAATGCTCCTGTGCTACCGGCCCCTACCGGTCACACAGGAGTAAAGACTGGAGCTTTAATCTCCGCCAGCTATAGGCCATACCCGCTTTTGTCCGATACTCACGGCAAATGCCTTCATTTAGCGAAAACCCGCTCTAGGCCCGAGCGTTCGGGCGCGCTAGTCTTTGCAGCTCTGATTGAGGATCTTCGATGACCGCAGGTATTTCTTCGCGCACACCCCAGCAAGCCCTCGCCGCTTTGCTCGACCGTTATGCGCCACAGCGTCTGTTGCTGATTGGTGCCAGCGACTTCCCGGCACTCGAAGCGTTCAAGCAGGCGCACCCGGACACGTGTGTGGCGCAAGCCGCCCCCGGCCCCTTGCCGCCCGAGCTGGCGGCGCGCCGCTTTGATCTGGCGCTGGCGGTCGATTGCCTCGAGCATCTGCCCAAGCGCGATGGCCTGAACCTGCTTGGCGGGATTCGCAACCTCAATGCCAGTCGCATCGCTGTGCTCGCGGATCTTTCAGCCTGTGGCTGGCAGGAGACTGATTTCTTCTCCCTGGCCCTGCAAGCCAGTGAACGCTTCCAGCGCGACGAGCAGGTACTGACCCTGTTCACTTACGATCTGCTTGAATACAAACAAGTGCCCGACTGGCTGAATGCCCGATTCTGGGCCAATCCGGAAAACTTCGGCAAGTATTGGTGGTAATACGATGAGTACGTCGATTTGTCCCTGCGGTAGCGGCACTCCGCTGGATGCTTGCTGCGGCCATTACCATGCGGGCCACCCAGCGCCGTGCGCAGAAGCCTTGATGCGCTCGCGCTACAGCGCTTATGTGCTGGGTCTGGTGGACTACCTGGTAGCGACGACCCTGCCCGCGCAACAGGCAAGCCTGGATCGTCAATCGATCAGTGACTGGAGCGCTCAAAGCACTTGGCTGGGCCTGGAAGTGGAAAGCTCCGAGGTGTTTGGCGGCCAACCCGAACACGCCTTCGTCACCTTCACCGCGCGCTGGCATGACAGCGCTGGCGAACACAGCCACCGCGAACGCTCGTCGTTCGTGCAGAACAGTGGCCACTGGTACTTCATTGATCCCACCGTGCAGCTCAAGGCCGGACGCAACGACGCCTGCCCCTGTGCCAGTGGGCAGAAATTCAAGAAATGCTGCTCGAGTTATTTCCTCAACTGAGTTTCAACATGGATCACGCCAGACACCTTGAACACCCGATTGCTAAACTGGGACCTCAAAGGGAGTAATGGCATGGTCGCTGAGTTTCGAACAATAAGAATAATCAGCCTGTTCATGGTGCTGACGCTTTCCGGCTGCGCGTCCTGGTTTAGCGACGACACGCCGGATCCCCAAGTGCACCTGGTCAAGGTCGAGGTGGTCCGGGCCAAACTGCTGGAGCAGAAATTCGTACTGCACTTTCGCGTCGACAACCCCAACGACAGCGACCTGACCGTTCGTAGCCTGGAGTACCGCATTCACCTGGGGAACATGCTACTGACCGAAGGCGAGCACGAGCATTGGTTCACGGTGGGCCCCAACCGCAGCGCCTATTTCAAGGTGCCCATCCGCACCAACCTGTGGCCCAAGGTGCGGGATCTGGTGAAACTGCTGAAAAAACCCGATCAACCCATTCCCTATCGTCTGGAAGGTGAACTGGAAACCGGTTTATTCATCGCACACTACGTGCACCTG
>JAPLSD010000392.1 GCA_026398835.1 Pseudomonas sp. | reverse complement strand
TTGAGTGAACTCATCGAGACTCTTGATGCTCGGCACGCTGTTCAGGGTAATGTCTTCAGCAGCCCCGCGGATCTTGCTCATCTGATTCAAGGCAAATACACCCAGAATCAACATCAGGCTGCCGATCAAGGCAAAGCTAAAGAACGCCCGCGGTGCGATATTCATATTACGAAGGGACATTTGTGGTCACCGAAAAGAGCGCATCCATGCGGGAGCTGAGACTGGGTATAGGTGACCTATCGGTCACAAGACTAAAGTCTTGAGCTCCTGTGCGTTTTTGTCGCAGGTTAGGCGCTGCGACGAATCGCCCGGAACCAGATGGATGAATTGCAGTCTTTAACACTCACAAGCAAGGTCGTCGCCAGGAAAATCAAGGCGTCCGGCCCGGATAACCCTGGCATCCATGATGACTTTTCTTTATCGTACGCGCCCTTTGAAAATGCCTGAGAAATCAAAATGTTGGAAGCATCCCTAAGCCAATTGGAACAGCTGGTCAGTGAACTGGTACAACAGAATCAGGAACTGCTCGGTACGAACAAAACCCTGAGTGCGGAATTGGCCCAGGCCAAGGATGAAAACGAAAGCCTGCAACTGAGCCTGATGGAGCAGGAAGAAAAGCAGGGCGCCACCGCAGCGCGTATTCAAGCCCTGGTTGAGCGTGTCAGCGCAGGTCCTGTGAACGCATGAGAAACGGCGCCGACGGGATAAAAGTCGTCTCGATTCTCGGGGAGGACTATTCGATCAAGGCTCCGGCCGGAGAAGAGCAGACCCTGCTGGACGCCGCTTTAATGCTGAAGGCCGCTCTGGCCAACACCAAAAAGAAATACCCGACTCTGATTGGAGACAAACTGTTGGTGCTGGCGGCAATGAATCTCTGCTCGCAGCAGATCGACATGCAGAAACGGCACAAGCAGGAACTCGACCGTTACCAAGAGCAAGTCAGCGCCACGGTTGAAGTGATTTCACGGACGATCGGGCAGGCCTGATCGAATTGAGTACAACCAAAGAATAAGCTGCCGGACAAACTGTTTTGTAGTTTGTATACAATCGGCATGGCTGTTGCAGTGTTTCAGCCTCTTATTCTTTGGGGGTGCTCCATGCAGTTCTGGCGACGCAGTATTCAATGGCAGTTGATCCTGAGTATGGGCACCGCCCTGCTGGTCAGTATTCTGATCGTGGTTGGCATTTATACCCTGGTGGTCAACCGCCTGGCCCAGAGCTATCTGGTGGAGAAAGCGCTGCCCTCCAGCATTGAAGCGATGCGCAATGACATCGAGCGGATTTTGGTCCAGCCGTTGACCGCCGCCAAAGACATCGCCAGCAATAGCATGGTGCGCGACTGGCTGGCCGGGGGCGAAAACAGCGTCCAGACCAACAGTTTCGTCAGCTACCTGGAAAGTATCCGCTCCGAGCACAAAGCCTTTACCGCGCTGATCGCCGGCTCCGAGTCGAGCCACTACTACACCGAAAAAGGCCTTGATCGGACCCTGAGCCGATCCACTCCAACCGACGCCTGGTTCTACTCCTTCCTGGACAGCAATCAGCCACGCACCCTGAACATCGACAAAGACACCCGCACCGGAGAGTTGGCGCTGTTTATCGACCTCAAGGTCGAGCAGGGCGGCAAAGTCGTGGGCGTTGCCGGGCTGGGCCTGAGCATGCGCGAACTGTCGGAGCTGATTCACAACTTCAGCTTCGGTGAGCGCGGCAAGGTCTATCTGGTGCGTTCCGACGGTTTGATCCAGGTGCATCCAGACGCTGAATTGAGCAACAAACGCCAATTGGCCGAGCAGATCGGTGGTCCGGCAGCGCAGGCGGTGATGGGGCATCAGGGGCTGATCAGCAGCGGTTTCGTGCGTGATGGCGAAGACTTCCTGGCCCTGAGCCTGCCGTTGCGGGATTTGGGTTGGACCCTGGTGGCCGAAGTGCCGCAATCGCAGATTTACGCCGAGGCCCGGCAAGCGATGTGGATGACCAGTGCCATTGGCTTGGGCGTGGCTCTGGTTTGCCTGTTATTGGTGGTGTTGCTGGCGCGTGGGTTGGTGCGGCCGATCAGTCAGGTAACAGCGGCATTGGTGGCGATTGGTAGCGGTGGTGGCGATTTGACCCACAGGTTAGATTCTTCGCGAGCCGATGAGCTAGGTGATCTGGCGCGCGGCTTCAATCGTTTCCTCGACAGTCAGCGCGAGATGATCGGCGAAGTCCTGGCCACCAGTGAGCGTTTACGTACCGCCGTCGGGCAGGTCGCGTTGGTGGTGGATAACACTGCCGAGCGCTCCGGCCGGCAGCAGGAAATGACCGACATGGTCGCCACTGCCGTGCATGAGATGGGCCTCACCGTGCAGGAAATCGCGCAAAACGCCGGCCATGCGGCCGTCGCCTCGCAAACCGCTCGCGATGAAGCTTTGCAGGCGCGGGAAGTGGTCGGTGGGTCGATCCGCCATATTGAAAGCATGTCCGATGAAATTGGCATCGCCGCCAGTGCGGTGGGCGAGTTGGCGAATCAGGTGGCGTCTATCGATCAGGTGTTGGCGGTGATTCGCGGGATCTCCGAGCAGACCAATCTGCTGGCGCTGAACGCGGCGATTGAAGCGGCGCGGGCAGGGGATATGGGGCGCGGCTTTGCGGTAGTTGCCGATGAAGTGCGGACTCTGGCACGGCGTACGCAATCATCCACCGATGAAATCCAGCAGATGATCCAGAGCCTCAAGCAGGGCGCGGAGAATGCTGTGTCGTCGATGCATTCGGGGCAAGCAGCGACCGGGACTGGCGTCGAATCCAGCCAACGCACCGGGGCTTCGCTGACGGCGATCACCGGTCAGGTCGAGCGCATCAGCGACATGAACCATCAAGTGGCGACTGCGACTGAAGAGCAGTCGGCGGTGACCGAAGAGATCAATCGTAACGTGCAAGGCATCTCCGATCTGGCCCGGGCGACTGCCGCTGAAGTGCGGGCGTGTCGTGAGGATTGCCAAACCTTGCAGCGTCTGGCCGATGATCTGGCCCGGCAGATGGGTGGGTTTCGGTTGAGCTAATAAATGCGTCGCCTGTACTGACGCGAGCAAGGTTCCTGGTTGGGCACAAAAGTGAGGCTCAATACTTGACCCCTGTGGGAGCGAGCTTGCTCGCGAAGGGATTTCAGCAGCGCCACAAGGCTCTGATCAGAACCACTCATCCTGCATGCTCAGGCACGTATCATCCCGCGCCTCAAGAATCGCCAGCTCATGATGGCAGCCCGGTACTTCCCAGGTCAGGAAGTACCGCGCGGCCTGCAGTTTGCCTTTATAGAAACTGACATCCGCCACATTCCCCTTGGACAACCCTTCCTCGGCACGGATCGCCTGTTCCAGCCAGCGCCAGCCGATCACCGTGTGGCCGAATGCTTTGAGGTACAGCGCCGAGTTGGCCAGGCTGCTGTTGACCTTGCCCTGGCCCAAATCGGTCAACAGGCCGATGGTCACGCTTTGCAGCCGTGCAACCAGCTTCTCAAGGGGCTGGCGCAGTGCATCCAGGGATTCATGGTGTTGCGCACGCTCGGCAGTGTCGGCGATCAAGCGAATCAATTGCTTGAACCCTGCGCCGCCATTCTGCGCAAGTTTGCGTCCCAGCAGGTCCAGCGACTGGATGCCGTGAGTGCCTTCGTGGATCGGGTTCAGGCGGTTGTCGCGGTAGTACTGCTCCACCGGGTATTCGCGGGTGTAGCCGTGGCCGCCAAGGATCTGGATTGCCAGTTCGTTGGCTTTCAGGCAAAACTCCGACGGCCAGGATTTGACGATCGGCGTCAGTAAGTCCAGCAGCTCGTGGGCCTGTTTGCGTTCGGCTTCGGTCTCAAGGGTCGTGGTGTCATCGAACAAGCGCGCCGCATACAGGCCGAGGTCGAAAGCGCCTTCGACGTAGGCTTTCTGGGTCAGCAGCATGCGTTTGACGTCGGCGTGCTGAATGATCGAGACCGGTGCGGTATTCGGGTCTTTGCTGTCTGGCAGGCGACCCTGCGGGCGCTCGCGAGCATATTCCAGCGAGTAGAGATAACCCGCATAACCGAGCATCACCGCGCCCATGCCGACGCCGATCCGCGCCTCATTCATCATCTGGAACATATAGCTCAGGCCGTGGTGCGGTTTACCCACCAGATAGCCGACACATTCCCCATTATCGCCGAAGTTCAGCGCGGTGGAGGTGGTGCCTTTCCAGCCCATCTTATGGAACAGCCCGGCCAGCAATACGTCGTTGCGCTTGCCGAGGCTGCCGTCATCGTTGACCAGGAACTTGGGCACGATAAACAGCGAAATACCCTTCACCCCGGCTGGTGCATCCGGCAGCTTGGCCAGCACCATGTGCACGATGTTTTCCGACAACGAGTGATCGCCACCGGAGATGAAAATCTTGTTGCCCTTGAGCCGGTAGGTGCCATCGGCGGCCAGTTCGGCGCGGGTGCGGATGTCCGACAGCGACGAGCCGGCATGTGGCTC
>JAPLSD010000202.1 GCA_026398835.1 Pseudomonas sp. | reverse complement strand
AAGTGCGAAATTGTCGAGAAAAACCGGCGAACGGAAACGAAAACCGCCCAAATGAGGGCGGTTTCGTTTATCACTTAGACTTAGTTAAGCTGTACACCCAACGCCTTGGCGACACCTTCGCCGTAAGCACCATCTGCTTTGGAGAAGTGCTGCAGTTGGTGCTGAACCACGTCAGCAGAAACTCCGGCCATCGCACCTGCAATGTTGTTGATCAGCAGTGCTTTCTGCTCGTCGCTCATTAAGCGGAACAACGCTCCGGCATGGCTGTAGTAGTCCGTATCTTCGCGATGGTCGTAACGGTCTGCCGCGCCACTCAAGGCCAACGCCGGCTCGGCATACTGAGGCGCTTGCTTCGGTGCGTTAGCGTAGCTGTTTGGCTCGTAGTTCGGAGCTGCGCCACCGTTGCTACCGAATGCCATGGAACCATCACGCTGGTAACTGTTGACCGGACTCTTCGGCGCATTCACCGGCAAATGCTGATGATTGGTGCCAATACGGTAACGGTGCGCATCGGCATAGGCGAATACACGGCCTTGCAACATACGATCCGGTGACAGACCAACACCCGGCACCATGTTGCTTGGGCCGAAAGCCGCCTGCTCAACTTCAGCAAAGTAGTTCTGCGGATTACGGTTGAACTCCAGTTCACCCACTTCGATCAGCGGAAACTCTTTCTGCGACCAGGTCTTGGTCACGTCAAACGGGTTCTCGTAGTGCGCCGCGGCTTGAGCCTCGGTCATGATCTGGATGCACACGCGCCATTTCGGGAAGTCACCGCGCTCGATCGCGCCAAAAAGGTCGCGCTGTGCGTAGTCCGGATCGGTACCCGCCAGACGAGTGGCTTCTGCTGGCGCCAGGTTCTTGATGCCTTGCTTGGTTTTATAGTGCCATTTCACCCAATGACGCTCGCCATTGGCATTGATCAGGCTGTAGGTGTGGCTGCCGAAACCGTGCATGTGACGGTAGCCATCCGGAATCCCACGATCCGAGAACAGGATGGTGATCTGGTGCAGCGCCTCAGGCGAATGCGACCAGAAATCCCACATCATCTGCGCGCTCTTCAGATTGCTCTGCGGAAGACGTTTTTGGGTGTGGATAAAATCGGGAAATTTAAGCGGGTCACGGATGAAAAACACCGGGGTGTTGTTGCCAACGATGTCCCAGTTGCCTTCTTCGGTATAGAACTTCAAAGCAAAGCCACGTGGATCACGCTCGGTGTCGGCCGAACCGCGCTCACCGCCTACGGTAGAGAAACGCAGGAAAGTTGGGGTTTGCTTGCCGACGGACTCGAACAATTTGGCGCTGGTGTACTGGGTGATATCGCGGGTAACAGTGAAAGTACCGTAAGCACCCGAACCTTTGGCGTGGACACGCCGCTCAGGGATGTTTTCACGGTTGAAGTGGGCAAGCTTCTCGATCAGATGAAAATCGTCGAGCAGCAGCGGGCCGCGTGGGCCAGCGGAACGGGAATTCTGGTTGTCGGCGACAGGAGCGCCACTGGCTGTAGTTAGCGTTTTATTCTGGCTCATGCTCAATCTTCCTCTGTCAGTCTTTGAACTGCCGGCTAATCGGCTGAGAGGGAGTATTAACCATCAACAGGACACTATAAAATTCATTAAATAATTACTATCGATAGAAATTTCTAATACAGCAGACACGAAAAACCGGACACTAGGCCCGGTTCTTCGTTACAGACTGACGTCTTACTCAGCGGATACAGCTTCACCGCCAACTGGACGATCGATCAGCTCAACGTACGCCATAGGCGCGTTGTCACCAGCGCGGAAACCGCACTTGAGGATGCGCAGGTAGCCACCCTCACGGGTAGCGTAACGCTTGCCCAGGTCGTTGAAGAGCTTACCAACGATGGCTTTCGAACGAGTACGGTCGAAGGCCAGACGGCGGTTAGCCAGGCTGTCTGTCTTGGCCAAAGTGATCAGCGGCTCAGCAACGCGACGCAGCTCTTTGGCTTTTGGCAGTGTAGTTTTGATCAGCTCGTGCTCGAACAGCGACACCGCCATGTTTTGAAACATGGCCTTGCGGTGCGAGCTGGTACGGCTCAGGTGACGACCACTTTTACGATGACGCATGGTTCATTCCTTACCAAACTCACGTTCGGTGATTACGACGATCAGGCAGTCGCCTTGTCGTCCTTCTTAAGACTTGCAGGCGGCCAGTTGTCGAGGCGCATGCCGAGGGACAGACCGCGGGAGGCCAGAACGTCCTTGATTTCAGTCAAGGATTTCTTGCCCAGGTTCGGAGTCTTCAACAGTTCTACTTCGGTACGCTGAATCAGGTCGCCGATGTAGTAAATGTTTTCCGCCTTAAGGCAGTTAGCCGAACGTACAGTCAGTTCCAGATCGTCAACCGGGCGAAGCAGGATCGGATCGATCTCGTCTTCTTGCTCGATTACCACTGGCTCACTGTCACCTTTGAGGTCGACGAACGCAGCCAACTGCTGTTGCAGGATGGTTGCAGCACGACGGATAGCCTCTTCAGGATCCAGAGTACCGTTGGTTTCCAGATCAATAACCAGCTTGTCCAGGTTAGTACGCTGCTCGACACGGGCGTTTTCCACCACGTATGCGATACGGCGAACCGGGCTGAACGAAGAGTCAAGCTGCAAGCGACCGATGCTGCGGCTTTCGTCTTCATCGCTCTGACGCGAGTCGGCCGGTTCATAACCACGACCACGAGCTACAGTGAGCTTCATGTTCAGGGCGCCGTTAGACGCCAGGTTAGCGATTACGTGATCGGGATTAACGATCTCGACATCATGATCCAGCTGAATATCGGCAGCGGTAACCACCCCCGAACCCTTCTTCGACAAGGTCAGCGTAACTTCGTCACGGCCGTGCAGCTTGATAGCCAGACCTTTAAGGTTCAACAGGATTTCAATTACGTCTTCCTGTACACCTTCGATGGCGCTGTACTCGTGGAGCACACCGTCAATCTCGGCCTCGACTACTGCACAGCCGGGCATTGAGGACAACAGGATGCGGCGCAGCGCGTTGCCCAGGGTGTGGCCGAAACCACGCTCGAGAGGCTCGAGAGTGATCTTGGCGCGGGTTGGACTGACAACCTGCACATCAATATGGCGGGGTGTCAGGAACTCATTTACCGAAATCTGCATGGATGCACCTATTTTCTAGCCCTTACTTGGAGTAGAGCTCGACAATCAGGCTTTCGTTGATGTCGGCGGACAGATCACTGCGAGCAGGAACGTTCTTGAAAACGCCCGACTTCTTCTCAGTGTCTACTTCTACCCATTCTACGCGGCCACGTTGGGCACACAGATCGAGAGCTTGGACAATGCGAAGTTGGTTCTTTGCTTTCTCGCGAATCGCGACCACGTCACCAGCACGAACCTGGTAGGACGGGACGTTTACGGTCTGACCGTTAACGCTGACGGATTTATGCGATACCAGCTGACGGGATTCGGCACGAGTAGAGCCAAAACCCATACGGTATACAACGTTGTCCAGACGGCATTCGAGCAGTTGCAACAGGTTCTCACCAGTAGCGCCTTTCTTGCCGGCTGCTTCTTTGTAGTAACCGCTGAACTGACGCTCGAGAACGCCATAAATACGACGGACCTTCTGCTTTTCACGCAGTTGGGTGCCGTAATCGGACTGACGACCGCGGCGTTGGCCGTGGATACCAGGTGCTGCTTCAATGTTGCACTTCGATTCGATCGCGCGCACGCCGCTCTTCAGGAAGAGATCGGTGCCTTCGCGACGAGCGAGTTTGCATTTTGGACCAATGTAACGAGCCATTCTTTACAATCTCCTGGATTACACGCGGCGCTTCTTCGGCGGACGGCACCCGTTGTGCGGGATTGGCGTCACGTCGGTGATGCTGGCGATCTTATAGCCACAGCCGTTCAATGCACGGACAGCGGACTCACGACCTGGACCTGGACCTTTGACGTTGACGTCAAGGTTTTTCAGGCCATATTCCAGCGCAGCTTGACCAGCACGTTCAGCAGCTACTTGAGCAGCGAACGGCGTGGACTTGCGAGAACCGCGGAAACCCGAACCACCGGAGGTAGCCCAAGAAAGCGCATTACCTTGACGGTCGGTGATGGTCACGATGGTGTTGTTAAAAGACGCGTGGATGTGGGCGATGCCATCAACCACTGTCTTTTTGACTTTTTTACGAGGACGAGCAGCAGGTTTTGCCATGATTAATTTCCTGTCGATTCGCTGGGGCGATTACTTGCGGATCGGCTTACGCGGACCTTTACGGGTACGCGCGTTAGTCTTGGTACGCTGACCGCGTACTGGAAGACCACGACGATGACGCAGACCGCGATAGCAACCGAGGTCCATCAAACGCTTGATTTTCATGTTGATTTCGCGACGCAGGTCACCTTCAGTGGTGAACTTCGCCACTTCGCCACGCAGCTGTTCAATCTGCTCGTCGCTCAGATCCTTGATCTTTGCGGCTGGGTTTACCCCAGTCACTGCACAAATTTTCTGTGCAGTAGTGCGACCAACACCATAGATGTAGGTCAGCGAGATAACAGTGTGCTTGTTATCTGGAATGTTAACGCCTGCAATACGGGCCATTCAGTGGGACTCCAATTGACAGCTACCTACGCCCCGGAAGCCAAGAAATAGGGCGCGAGATAATATCGCTGTAATAACAAATAATCAACCCAGCAGCGCACTAGCTGCTGGGCTTCAAGCGGATCACACTCAGCCTTGGCGCTGTTTGTGACGCGGTTCCGCGCTGCAAATTACTCGAACAACACCTTCGCGGCGAATAATTTTGCAGTTACGGCACAGCTTTTTCACCGATGCACGAACTTTCATCACCAACTCCTCGAACCTTATAGGTACTCAGCGCAACATGCCGCTGCCGTAACCCTTCAGGTTGGCTTTCTTCATCAGGGATTCGTACTGGTGCGAAACGAGGTGCGATTGTACTTGGGACATGAAGTCCATAACAACCACGACCACGATCAGCAACGAGGTCCCGCCAAGGTAGAACGGAACGTTTGCTGCAACCACCAGGAACTGGGGCAACAGGCACACGGCCGTCATATATAGAGCACCGAACATGGTCAAGCGAGTCAGAACGCCATCAATATAGCGCGCGGACTGCTCACCTGGACGGATGCCCGGAATAAAGGCACCGGACTTCTTCAGGTTTTCCGCTACGTCTTTCGGATTGAACATCAACGCCGTATAGAAGAAGCAGAAGAAAATAATCCCTGCACTAAACAGCAGAATATTCAACGGCTGACCAGGAGCGATCGACTGCGAGATGTCCTGCAACCAGCCCATACCTTCAGACTGACCAAACCAGGCACCCAACGAAGCCGGGAACAGCAAAATGCTGCTCGCGAAAATAGCAGGAATAACACCGGCCATATTCACTTTTAGCGGCAAGTGGCTAGTCTGCGCAGCAAACACCTTGCGGCCCTGCTGACGCTTGGCGTAATGAACGGCGATACGCCGCTGACCACGCTCAATGAACACCACGAAACCGATAATCGCTACTGCCAGCAAACCGATGGCAACCAGGGCGAAGATATTGATATCACCCTGACGTGCAGACTCGAAAGACTGCCCGATCGCTCTCGGAAGACCGGCGACGATACCCGAAAAAATCAACATCGAGATACCGTTACCAACACCGCGCTCAGTAATCTGCTCACCCAGCCACATCATGAACATCGCACCAGCCACAAACGTGGATACCGCGACGAAATGGAAGCCAAAGTCACCAGTGAACGCAACGCCCTGCCCCGCCAAACCAACGGACATGCCGATAGCCTGAACGAGAGCGAGGACGACAGTGCCATAGCGGGTGTATTGGCTGATCTTACGACGACCAGCCTCACCTTCCTTCTTCAACTGCTCCAGCTGCGGACTGACAGCGGTCATCAGTTGCATGATGATCGATGCCGAAATGTACGGCATGATCCCCAGTGCAAAGATGCTCATCCGTTCCAGCGCGCCACCGGAAAACATGTTGAACAAGCTAAGAATGGTCCCCTCATTCTGTCGAAACAGGTCCGCCAGCCGGTCCGGGTTGATACCAGGAACTGGGATGTGTGCGCCTATTCGGTAGACGATAATCGCCAGGAATAGAAAACGCAGTCGAGCCCAGAGCTCGGATAACCCGCCTTTGCTGAGCGCTGAGAGAGCACCTTGCTTAGCCATTTATTCCTCGAACTTGCCGCCAGCTGCTTCGATAGCCGCACGCGCACCTTTGGTGGCTGCGATACCCTTGATGGTGACCGCGCGAGTAACTTCACCGGACAGCATGATTTTCACACGCTGTACGTTTTGGTTAATCACGTTGGCATCCTTCAAGGACTGCACGGTGACGATGTCGCCTTCCACTTTAGCCAGTTCGGACAAACGCACTTCTGCGCGATCCATGGCTTTCAGGGAAACGAAACCGAATTTCGGCAGACGACGATGCAGCGGCTGTTGACCGCCTTCAAAGCCCGGAGCAATGGTGCCACCGGAGCGGGAGGACTGACCTTTGTGACCACGGCCACCAGTCTTACCCAAACCACTACCGATACCACGGCCCGGACGATGCTTCTCGCGACGGGAACCCGGCGCAGGACTCAGATCATTGAGTTTCATCGATTAACCCTCGACTCGCAGCATGTAGTAAGCCTTGTTGATCATCCCGCGATTCTCGGGAGTATCAAGTACTTCTACAGTGTGACCGATGCGACGCAGACCCAGACCCTTAATGCACAATTTGTGATTAGGGATACGGCCGGTCATGCTTTTGATCAGCGTTACTTTAACGGTAGCCATGATCAGAAGATCTCCTTGACGCTTTTGCCACGCTTGGCGGCAATGGATTCAGGAGACTGCATTGCTTTCAAACCCTTGAAAGTGGCGTGAACCACGTTTACCGGGTTAGTCGAGCCGTAGCACTTGGCCAGGACGTTCTGAACACCAGCAACCTCGAGGACAGCACGCATAGCGCCGCCAGCGATGATACCGGTACCTTCAGAAGCAGGCTGCATGTACACCTTGGAAGCGCCATGGGCGGATTTCATTGCGTACTGCAAAGTGGTGCCGTTAAGGTCCACTTGAATCATGTTGCGACGAGCAGCTTCCATTGCTTTCTGGATCGCAGCAGGCACTTCACGTGACTTGCCACGACCGAAACCAACACGGCCCTTGCCATCACCAACCACGGTCAACGCGGTGAAGGTGAAGATACGGCCGCCTTTAACGGTTTTAGCAACGCGGTTAACTTGAACCAGCTTCTCGATGTAGCCTTCGTCGCGCTTTTGGTCGTTATTTGACATAACTTAGAACTCCAGCCCAGCTTCACGAGCAGCATCAGCCAGCGCCTTGACGCGGCCGTGGTACTTGAAGCCAGAGCGGTCGAAAGCCACCTGCGAGACGCCAGCGGCTTTAGCACGCGTAGCGACCAGCTGGCCAACCTTAGTGGCCGCGTCGATGTTGCCAGTGGCGCCATCACGCAGTTCTTTATCCAAAGTCGAGGCGCTTGCCAGGACTTTGTTGCCGTCGGCCGAGATGACCTGGGCGTAGATGTGCTGCGAAGAGCGGAACACGCAGAGACGCACGACTTCGAGTTCGTGCATTTTCAGGCGTGCTTTGCGAGCGCGACGCAGTCGAGTAACTTTTTTGTCGGTCATTTGCTATGCCCTACTTCTTCTTGGCTTCTTTACGGCGGACGACTTCGTCCGCGTAACGCACACCTTTGCCTTTGTAAGGCTCTGGTGGACGGAAGTCGCGGATCTCAGCGGCCACTTGACCTACCAGCTGCTTATCGATTCCTCGGATGAGGATATCGGTCTGGCTAGGGGTCTCAGCGGTGATGCCTTTCGGCAGTTCGTATTCCACTGGGTGCGAGAAGCCGAGAGCCAGGGACAGCACTTCGCCTTTAGCTTGCGCTTTGTAACCAACACCGACCAGCTGGAGCTTACGCTCGAAGCCTTGGCTTACGCCTTGGACCATGTTGTTTACCAACGCACGAGTGGTACCGGCCATTGCGCGAGTTTGTTGATCGCCATTGCGAGCAGCGAAACGCAGCTCACCAGCTTCTTCAACGATCTCAACAGACGAATGGATGTTCAGCTCTAGAGTACCCTTGGTACCCTTCACCGAAAGCTGTTGGCCGGCGAATTTTACTTCGACACCAGCTGGCAGCTTAACGGGGTTCTTAGCGACGCGTGACATGCTTATCCCCCCTTAGAACACAGTGCAAAGAACTTCGCCGCCGACACCGGCAGCGCGCGCAGCACGATCCGTCATCACACCTTTGTTGGTGGAGACGATAGACACACCGAGACCGCCACGAACTTTTGGCAGATCATCGACGGACTTGTACTGACGCAGGCCTGGACGACTAACGCGCTTCACTTCTTCGATGACCGGACGGCCTTCGAAATATTTCAGCTCGATGGATAGCAACGGTTTGATTTCGCTGCTGATCTGATAACCCGCGATGTAACCTTCGTCCTTGAGGACTTTGGCTACAGCTACCTTCAACGTGGAAGATGGCATGCTTACGACGGACTTTTCAGCCATCTGGGCATTACGGATTCGAGTTAGCATGTCCGCTAACGGGTCCTGCATACTCATGGGCTAGACGCTCCTGATACAAAAAAAATAAGCCTTGCGGCTACAACCTTCGCCGAGAAACTCCGCACGTAAAAAGTACGGGCTCAGGCGAGCCGGGTATTCTAGACACACCCCACAAATGAATCAAGCCCCAAAAGGGGCTTGATTCAGATTCAAGGCCACCGACGGTCAGGATCTTGCGATCCCGAACATCGAGACTTTGACAGTACTTACCAGCTGGCTTTAACCAGACCTGGTACGTCACCACGCATTGCCGCTTCACGCAGTTTGTTACGGCCAAGGCCGAACTTGCGGTAAACGCCGTGTGGACGACCAGTCAGGCGGCAGCGGTTACGCATGCGCGAGGCGCTTGCGTCACGTGGCTGCTTCTGCAGAGCTACTGTAGCTTCCCAACGCGCTTCTGGACTTGCGTTCAGATCAACGATGATAGCTTTCAGTGCTGCACGCTTCTTGGCGTACTTGGCAACCGTGAGCTGACGCTTCAGCTCGCGGTTTTTCATGCTCATCTTGGCCATGGTCCTACTCCAATCAGTTGCGGAACGGGAATTTGAAAGCGCGCAGCAGAGCGCGACCTTCATCATCGTTCTTGGCAGTGGTGGTCAGGGTAATGTCCAGACCGCGGAGAGCATCGATCTTGTCGTAGTCGATTTCCGGGAAGATGATCTGCTCTTTAACGCCCATGCTGTAGTTACCACGACCATCGAAGGACTTGGCATTCAGGCCGCGGAAGTCGCGGACCCGAGGCAGGGAGATCGACAGCAGACGATCCAGGAATTCGTACATACGCTCACGGCGCAGAGTCACTTTGACGCCGATCGGCCAACCTTCACGGACTTTAAAGCCAGCGATGGATTTCCGAGCGTAAGTCACAACGACTTTTTGACCGGTGATCTTTTCCAGGTCAGCAACAGCGTGCTCGATGACTTTTTTGTCGCCGATCGCTTCGCCCAGACCCATGTTCAGGGTGATTTTGGTAACGCGCGGAACTTCCATCACGTTCGAAAGCTTAAGTTCTTCCTTAAGTTTCGGTGCGATTTCCTTCCGATAAATCTCTTTTAGTCGTGCCATGGTCTTCTACCTAGCAGTGTTCAAGCATCAACCGCTTTTTGGGTCGACTTGAAGACACGAATTTTCTTGCCGTCTTCTACTTTGAAACCAACGCGGTCAGCCTTGTTGGTTTCGCCGTTGAAAATGGCGACGTTAGAAGCGTGCAGTGGCGCTTCTTTCTCGACGATACCGCCTTGTACGCCCGACATCGGATTAGGCTTGGTATGACGCTTAACCAGGTTCAGACCACCAACGACCAGACGGTCATCAGCGAGAACCTTAAGCACCTTACCGCGCTTACCTTTGTCTTTGCCGGCGATCACGATGATCTCGTCGTCACGACGAATCTTTTGCATGTCGGATCTCCTTACAGCACTTCTGGGGCGAGCGAGACGATCTTCATGAACTTCTCAGTACGAAGTTCACGGGTCACTGGCCCAAAGATACGGGTGCCGATCGGCTCTTGCTTGTTGTTCAACAGAACAGCAGCGTTGCCATCAAAGCGGATGATGGAGCCGTCAGCACGACGGACACCGTGGCGAGTGCGGACTACAACAGCAGTCATCACTTGGCCTTTTTTCACCTTACCGCGAGGAATTGCTTCCTTGACGGTAACTTTGATGATGTCACCGATACCAGCGTAACGACGATGGGAGCCACCCAGCACCTTGATGCACATAACGCGGCGAGCGCCGCTGTTATCGGCCACATCGAGCATGGATTGAGTCTGAATCATATAATTTCTCCGACCCCTAGTCCTTAGACTTCCACAGCGCGTTCGAGAACTTCAACCAATGCCCAAGACTTGGTCTTGGCCAGCGGACGAGTTTCACGAATAGTGACTTTGTCGCCGATGTGGCACTGATTGGTTTCGTCGTGCGCGTGCAGCTTAGTCGAACGCTTAACATATTTACCGTAGATCGGGTGCTTAACGCGGCGCTCGATCAGAACGGTGATGGTCTTGTCCATCTTGTCGCTGACAACACGGCCAGTCAGCGTACGGACGGTTTTTTCGGCTTCAGCCATGATTACTTACCTGCCTGCTGGTTAAGCACAGTCTTCACGCGAGCGATGTCACGTTTAACTTGCGAGAGCAGGTGAGACTGCCCCAACTGGCCAGTTGCTTTCTGCATACGCAGATTGAACTGGTCGCGCAGCAGGCCGAGCAGTTGCTCGTTCAGCTGCTGTGCTGATTTTTCACGAAGTTCATTCGCTTTCATCACATCACCGTCCGTTTAACAAAGGAGGTGGCGAGCGGCAGCTTTGCAGCAGCCAGGGCGAAAGCCTCACGCGCCAGCTCTTCAGTAACACCCTCGATTTCATACAGGACTTTGCCTGGCTGAATCTGGGCAACCCAATATTCCACGTTACCCTTACCTTTACCCATCCGAACTTCGAGTGGCTTCTTGGTGACAGGCTTGTCCGGGAATACACGGATCCAGATCTTGCCGCCACGTTTTACGTGACGGGTCAGAGCACGACGCGCTGACTCGATCTGACGAGCGGTGAGACGACCACGAGCAACAGACTTCAGCGCATATTCGCCGAAGCTGACTTTGCTACCGCGCTGAGCCAAGCCACGGTTGTGGCCTGTCATCTGCTTGCGGAACTTCGTACGCTTTGGTTGCAACATTTGGCGTACCCCTTACTTAGCAGCTTTTTTACGAGGCGCTGGTGCTTGTGGTTTCAGCTCTTCTTGGCGACCACCAATTACTTCGCCTTTGAAGATCCAAACCTTTACACCGATCACACCATAAGTGGTGTGAGCTTCGTAGTTGGCATAGTCGATGTCGGCACGCAGGGTGTGCAGTGGCACACGACCTTCGCGATACCATTCAGTACGTGCGATTTCAGCACCGCCGAGACGACCGCTCACTTGGATTTTGATGCCTTTGGCACCAATGCGCATGGCGTTTTGTACAGCGCGCTTCATAGCGCGACGGAACATTACGCGACGCTCCAGCTGCTGAGCTACGCTCTGCGCAACCAGCATACCGTCGAGTTCCGGCTTGCGGATCTCTTCGATATTGATGTGCACAGGCACACCCATTTGCTTGGTCAGGTCCTGACGCAGTTTCTCAACATCTTCACCTTTCTTCCCGATAACGATACCTGGACGAGCGGTGTGGATGGTGATACGTGCAGTTTGAGCCGGACGATGGATATCGATACGGCTTACGGACGCGCTTTTTAGTTTGTCTTGGAGATACTCACGCACCTTCAGATCAGCGAACAAATAGTCCGCATAAGTCCGACCGTCTGCGTACCAGACGGAGGTGTGCTCCTTGACGATTCCCAGGCGAATGCCAATGGGATGTACTTTCTGACCCATCTCTTCGACTCCGTTACTTGTCAGCAACCTTGACAGTGATATGGCAAGACCGCTTGACGATGCGATCAGCACGGCCTTTGGCACGCGGCATGATGCGCTTCAGCGAACGCCCTTCGTTGACGAAAACGGTGGCGACTTTAAGGTCGTCAACGTCTGCGCCTTCGTTATGCTCGGCGTTGGCTACGGCCGACTCCAGCACTTTCTTGATGATCTCGGCGGCTTTCTTACTGCTGAAAGCCAACAGGTTGAGCGCTTCGCCCACCTTCTTCCCGCGGATCTGGTCGGCGACCAAGCGGGCTTTCTGGGCGGAGATTCGAGCGCCCGACAACTTAGCGGCTACTTCCATCGTTCCTTACCCCTTAACGCTTGGCTTTCTTGTCTGCCACGTGCCCACGATATGTGCGGGTACCGGCAAACTCGCCTAGTTTGTGGCCGACCATGTCTTCGTTCACGAGAACTGGAACATGTTGACGACCGTTATGCACAGCAATGGTCAAACCGACCATTTGTGGCAGGATCATGGAACGGCGCGACCAGGTTTTAACTGGTTTGCGATCGTTCTTTTCCGCCGCCACTTCGATCTTCTTCAGTAGGTGAAGATCAATAAAAGGACCTTTTTTCAGAGAACGTGGCACTGTCGTATCCCTCTATTTACTTGCGACGACGGACGATCATTTTGTCGGTACGCTTATTACCACGAGTCTTCGCGCCCTTAGTCGGGAAGCCCCATGGCGATACCGGATGACGACCACCAGAGGTACGACCTTCACCACCACCATGTGGGTGGTCAACCGGGTTCATGGCAACACCACGAACGGTTGGGCGAACGCCACGCCAGCGTTTGGCACCGGCTTTACCCAGCGAACGCAGGCTATGCTCGGAGTTCGAGACTTCGCCAAGCGTTGCACGGCATTCAGCCAATACTTTACGCATTTCACCAGAGCGCAGACGCAGGGTCACGTAGACACCTTCACGAGCGATCAGCTGAGCCGAAGCACCAGCAGAACGAGCGATTTGCGCGCCTTTACCCGGCTTCAATTCGATGCCGTGTACGGTGCTACCAACTGGAATGTTACGCAGTTGCAGAGCGTTGCCCGGCTTGATCGGTGCCAAAGCACCTGCGATCAGCTGGTCGCCAGCACTCACGCCTTTAGGGGCGATGATGTAGCGGCGTTCGCCATCTGCGTACAGCAGCAGAGCAATGTGAGCAGTACGGTTTGGATCGTATTCGATACGCTCGACAGTTCTCGAGCAGCGGTGCGTGAGGAGCGCCTTTATGCAGCTCCTGGTTGACCACCTTGACCACAAAACGGCGGCCAGGGGAAGTCGGTTTGCATTTAACGATTGCCATGATGCACCCCTTCCTTACTCAGCACTGCTGCTGAAATCGAGATCTTGGCCTGGCTGAAGGGAGATAACTGCCTTCTTCCAGTCATTACGCTTGCCCAGACCGCGAGCAGTGCGCTTGCTCTTACCCAGAACATTCAGGGTAGTAACACGCTCTACTTTCACGCTGAACAGGCTTTCGACGGCCTTCTTGATTTCCAGCTTGGTTGCATCAGTAGCAACCTTGAAAACGAACTGGCCTTTCTTGTCTGCCAGAACCGTAGCCTTCTCGGAAACGTGCGGGCCAAGCAGAACTTTAAATACGCGTTCCTGGTTCATCCCAGCAGCTCCTCGAATTTCTTCACGGCCGACACGGTGATCAACACCTTGTCGTATGCGATCAGACTAACTGGATCGGAACCTTGCACGTCACGTACATCAACGTGTGGCAGGTTACGAGCAGCCAGGTACAGATTCTGATCAACAGCATCGGACACGATCAGGACATCAGTCAGACCCATGCCATTCAGCTTGTTCAGCAGATCTTTGGTTTTCGGTGCTTCAACAGCGAAGTCCTGAACCACGACCAGACGATCAGTACGCACCAGCTCAGCAAGGATGGAACGCATTGCTGCGCGATACATCTTCTTGTTCAGCTTCTGGGAGTGATCCTGTGGACGAGCTGCGAAAGTGGTACCGCCGCCACGCCAGATTGGGCTACGGATAGTACCGGCACGAGCACGGCCAGTACCTTTCTGACGCCATGGGCGCTTACCGCCACCACGAACGTCGGAACGGGTCTTTTGCTGCTTGGTACCCTGACGGCCGCCGGCCATGTAGGCCACGACTGCTTGGTGAACCAGTGTCTCGTTGAACTCGCCGCCAAATGTCAGTTCGGAAACTTCGATCGCTTGAGCGTCATTTACATTTAATTGCATGTCAGCTTCCCCTTAACCGCGAGCCTTGGCCGCTGGACGTACAACCAGGTTGCCGCCAGTAGCGCCAGGAACAGCACCCTTGACCAACAACAGATTGCGTTCAGCGTCGACGCGCACTACTTCGAGGGACTGCACGGTCACGCGCTCAGCGCCCATATGACCGGACATTTTTTTGCCCTTGAATACACGACCAGGAGTCTGGCACTGGCCAATAGAGCCCGGGACGCGGTGGGAAACGGAGTTACCGTGAGTGTTGTCTTGGCCACGGAAATTCCAACGCTTGATCGTACCCTGGAAGCCTTTACCTTTGGACTGACCGGTTACATCAACCAGTTGACCAGCGGCGAAGATTTCAGCGTTGATCAGATCGCCTGCCTGGTACTCGCCTTCTTCAAGGCGGAATTCCATTACGGTACGACCAGCTGCAACGTTTGCTTTAGCGAAGTGACCTGCTTGAGCAGCAGTCACACGCGAAGCACGACGCTCGCCGACAGTGACTTGCACTGCACGATAGCCATCGGTTTCTTCAGTTTTGAACTGGGTGACGCGATTCGGCTCGATCTCAATGACCGTGACCGGAATGGAGACACCTTCTTCGGTGAAAATACGGGTCATACCGCATTTACGACCGACTACACCAATAGTCATGTTGTAAACCTCATGAGTGTACGGGGCTTTCACCCGCTATGGCCGCCCATTTCAGAGCGTTACACGACTAAGACCGAGTCTTAGCCGAGGCTGATCTGCACTTCCACACCGGCCGCAAGATCAAGCTTCATAAGTGCATCAACGGTTTTATCCGTTGGCTGGACGATGTCCAGTACGCGCTTATGAGTACGGATCTCGTACTGGTCACGCGCGTCTTTGTTGACGTGCGGAGAGACCAGAACGGTGAACCGCTCTTTACGGGTAGGCAGTGGAATTGGACCACGCACTTGAGCACCAGTACGTTTCGCGGTTTCCACGATTTCCTGGGTGGATTGGTCGATCAGGCGATGGTCAAAAGCCTTCAACCTGATACGGATTTGCTGATTTTGCATTGGATTTCAGACTCCAGGCTGCTATTCCCACCGAGCGCAATACGCCCGTTAAAAGGAGGCGCAATTCTATAGACGGGCCAACATAGTGTCAACCCAATAAAAAAGCCCCCGCAAGCGGGGGCTTTTTCATCAATCATCGCTTACGCGATGATTTTGGCTACGACGCCAGCGCCGACGGTACGACCGCCTTCACGAATAGCGAAACGCAGGCCTTCTTCCATCGCGATGGTTTTGATCAGGGTAACAGTCATTTGAATGTTATCACCTGGCATTACCATCTCAACGCCTTCTGGCAGCTCGCAGTTACCAGTCACGTCAGTTGTACGGAAGTAGAACTGTGGACGGTAGCCTTTGAAGAACGGAGTATGACGGCCGCCTTCTTCTTTGCTCAGAACGTAAACTTCTGCAGTGAACGTAGTGTGCGGCTTGACCGAACCTGGCTTGACCAGAACCTGGCCACGCTCAACGTCGTCACGCTTAGTGCCGCGCAGCAGCACGCCGCAGTTCTCGCCAGCACGACCTTCGTCGAGCAGCTTACGGAACATCTCAACACCAGTACAGGTAGTCTTGACGGTATCACGCAGACCAACAATTTCCAGTTCTTCCTGGATCTTGATGATGCCACGCTCGATACGGCCAGTTACCACGGTGCCACGACCGGAGATCGAGAATACGTCTTCGATTGGCATCAGGAACGGCTTGTCGATAGCACGTACTGGATCTGGAATGTAGCTATCCAGAGTCTCAACGAGCTTACGAACGGCAGTGGTGCCCATTTCGTTGTCGTCTTGACCATTCAGAGCCATCAGAGCAGAACCG
Organism: Pseudomonas sp.; assembly: GCA_026398835.1. GTDB lineage: Bacteria > Pseudomonadota > Gammaproteobacteria > Pseudomonadales > Pseudomonadaceae > Aquipseudomonas. Next base: position 5,268 of record JAPLSD010000202.1, on the reverse strand, counting down.
ATGATGATCGGAGTGTCGTCGCCCGGGAAGTCGTAAGCGCTCAGCAGATCGCGCACTTCCATCTCAACCAGTTCCAGCAGCTCAGCGTCGTCAACCATGTCAGCCTTGTTCAGGAAGACAACGATGTACGGAACGCCAACCTGACGGGACAGCAGGATGTGTTCACGAGTTTGCGGCATTGGACCATCAGCGGCCGAGCAAACCAGGATCGCGCCGTCCATCTGGGCAGCACCAGTGATCATGTTCTTCACATAGTCAGCGTGACCTGGGCAGTCAACGTGAGCGTAGTGACGAATCGAAGAGTTGTACTCAACGTGCGCGGTGTTGATGGTGATACCACGAGCCTTCTCTTCCGGAGCGCTGTCGATCTTGTCGAAAGCAACAACGGCGCTACCGAAAACTTCGGAGCAAACGCGAGTCAGAGCGGCGGTCAGCGTGGTTTTACCATGGTCAACGTGACCGATGGTGCCAACGTTGACGTGAGGTTTGCTACGTTCAAATTTCTCTTTAGCCACGACAATTAACTCCTTGCCTAAAGGGCTGAATCAGCCTTGTTTTTTAGTGACAGCCTCAGCGACATGCGCAGGAGCCGTATCGTATTTTTTGAATTCCATAGAGTAGCTTGCGCGACCCTGAGACATGGAGCGGACGTCGGTCGCATAACCGAACATCTCACCCAGCGGAACCTCGGCACGAATCACTTTGCCGGAAACCGTGTCCTCCATACCCAAGATCATGCCGCGACGACGGTTCAGGTCACCCATCACGTCACCCATATAGTCCTCAGGTGTAACAACCTCTACAGCCATGATCGGCTCAAGCAGCTCACCACCACCTTTGGTAGCCAGTTGCTTGGTTGCCATGGAAGCAGCCACCTTGAACGCCATCTCGTTGGAGTCGACGTCGTGGTAAGAACCATCGAAAACGGTAGCCTTCAGGCCGATCAGCGGATAGCCGGCTACAACGCCGTTCTTCATCTGCTCTTCGATACCCTTCTGGATAGCCGGGATGTATTCCTTAGGAACCACACCACCCACCACTTCGTTCACGAATTGCAGACCTTCCTGACCTTCGTCAGCAGGAGCAAAACGGATCCAGCAATGGCCGAACTGACCACGACCGCCGGACTGACGAACGAACTTGCCTTCGATTTCACAGCTCTTCGTGATGCGCTCACGATAGGAAACCTGAGGCTTACCGATGTTGGCTTCGACGTTGAACTCACGGCGCATCCGATCTACCAGGATGTCCAGGTGCAACTCGCCCATGCCGGAGATGATCGTCTGACCAGTCTCTTCATCAGTCTTGACACGGAAAGACGGGTCTTCCTGAGCAAGCTTGCCCAGAGCGATACCCATTTTTTCCTGGTCGTCCTTGGTCTTTGGCTCAACGGCAACCGAAATAACCGGCTCCGGGAAGTCCATACGAACCAGGATGATTGGCTTGTCAGCGGAGCAGAGGGTATCACCAGTGGTGACATCCTTCATGCCGATCAAGGCCGCGATGTCGCCAGCGCGCACTTCCTTGATCTCTTCGCGGGTGTTTGCGTGCATTTGCACCATACGACCCACGCGCTCTTTCTTGCCTTTAACCGAGTTGATCACGCCGTCGCCGGAGCTCAACACGCCCGAGTAAACACGAGCAAAGGTCAAGGTACCCACGAATGGGTCGGTAGCAATCTTGAATGCCAGAGCGGAGAACGGTTCGCTGTCATCTGCATGACGCTCCATCTCGACAGTCTCGTCATCCGGGTCGGTACCCTTGATGGCAGGAATGTCGACCGGCGCCGGCAGGTAGTCGATAACGGCGTCGAGAACCAGGGGAACACCCTTGTTCTTGAACGACGAACCACAAACAGCCAGAACGATCTCGCCAGCAATGGTGCGCTGACGCAGAGCAGACTTGATTTCGTCGATGGTGAGCTCTTCACCTTCGAGGTACTTGTTCATCAGCTCTTCGTTAGCTTCGGCCGCAGCCTCGACCATGTTGCTGCGCCACTCTTCAGCCAGCTCAAGCATGTCTGCCGGAATTGCTTCGCGACGAGGAGCCATGCCTTTGTCGGCGTCATCCCAGTAGACCGCTTCCATGTTGATCAGATCAACCTGACCCTGGAAGTTGTCTTCCGAACCGATAGCCAACTGGATTGGCACCGGAGTGTGACCCAAACGCTGCTTGATCTGACCGATCACACGCAGGAAGTTCGCACCAGCACGGTCCATCTTGTTTACGTAAACAAGACGTGGAACGCCGTATTTGTTGGCTTGACGCCATACGGTTTCCGACTGAGGCTCAACACCCGAAGTACCACAGAACACAACGACCGCGCCGTCGAGTACGCGCAGCGAGCGCTCTACTTCAATGGTGAAGTCAACGTGGCCCGGGGTATCGATGATGTTGAAGCGATACTTGTCGAACTGCTTGGCAGAACCCGACCAGAAGGCCGTGGTTGCAGCGGAGGTGATAGTGATACCACGCTCCTGCTCCTGCACCATCCAGTCCATGGTCGCGGCGCCATCATGCACCTCGCCCATTTTGTGGTTTACGCCAGTGTAAAAAAGGACGCGCTCGGTGGTGGTGGTTTTACCAGCATCCACGTGAGCAACGATACCAATGTTACGGTAGCGGTTAATCGGAGTAGTACGAGCCATAAAGCCCTCGCAAAAATAGTGACGCTAAAATTAGAAGCGGTAGTGCGAGAAAGCCTTGTTGGCTTCAGCCATACGGTGCACGTCTTCACGCTTCTTAACTGCAGCACCTTTACCTTCAGCAGCGTCCAACAGTTCGCCAGCCAAACGCAGAGCCATAGACTTCTCGCCACGCTTACGGGCGAAGTCTACCAACCAGCGCATTGCCAGAGCGTTACGACGGGACGGACGAACTTCGACCGGAACCTGGTAAGTAGCACCGCCTACACGGCGCGACTTCACTTCGACCAGCGGAGCGATGGCGTCGAGAGCTTTCTCGAAGATTTCCAGGGGATCGCTGTTCTTGCGTTCTTTAACCTTGTCCAGCGCGCCATAAACGATACGCTCGGCAACGGCTTTCTTGCCGCTTTCCATTACGTGGTTCATGAACTTGGCCAGGATTTGGCTTCCGTATTTTGGATCGTCAAGCACTTCGCGCTTGGCTGCTACGCGTCTTCTTGGCATGGATAAGCCCTCAAACGGTCTTCAGGTTCGCTCGGAATCGGTGCCCTTTCGGGACGCCTCCGACCTTACTCTTATCGACTCAGAAAAATAGATAATTCAGTTTTTACAAAAAGCCGCTACTACTTAGGCTTCTTGGTACCGTACTTCGAACGACCCTGATTACGACCTTTAACGCCGGAAGTATCCAAAGAACCGCGAACAGTGTGGTAACGAACACCTGGCAAGTCTTTTACACGACCGCCGCGGATCAGTACCACGCTGTGCTCTTGCAGGTTGTGGCCTTCACCGCCGATGTACGAGGAAACCTCGAAACCGTTGGTCAGACGCACACGGCATACTTTACGCAGTGCCGAGTTAGGTTTTTTCGGCGTAGTGGTATACACGCGAGTGCATACGCCACGACGTTGCGGGCAGTTCTGCAGCGCAGGCACGTCGGATTTCTCGACGATACGCTTACGCGGCTGACGTACCAGCTGGTTGATAGTTGCCATCTACTAGCTCCACTGTTGTCTTGCGACGCTATTGTCTTGCAAGAAAAGCAAAAATGGCAGGAACGAATTCCCGCCAAATTTAGGGGTACAAGAGTCTAAAGAGGATCTTGCCCCCAGTCAAGGCAAGGCCCCGACCTCCCCGCCCAACGAACCTCGACAAAATGTCTCGATCCGCCGAACGGGGCTGCCAGGGCCCGGCGCTTATTTACCGCAGAACTCAGTTACCGCTCGAGTTCAGCGCTTCGGTCAGTGCAGCTTCCACTTCACTGGCGCTTACGCGCAACGGTTTGTCAGCTTCACGACGACGCTTGCGCTCGCTGTGATAAGCCAGACCGGTACCGGCCGGGATCAAACGACCCACAACTACGTTTTCTTTCAGGCCGCGCAGGTAATCGCGCTTGCCGGTAACCGCCGCCTCGGTCAGTACACGGGTAGTCTCTTGGAAAGAGGCTGCCGAGATGAACGATTCGGTGGACAACGAGGCCTTGGTGATACCCAACAGAACGCGGGTGAACTTGGAAACGAATTTCTCGTCCGCACTCAAACGCTCGTTCTCGACCAAAACGTGAGTCAACTCCATCTGGTCGCCCTTGATGAAAGTGGAATCGCCAGATTCAGCGATTTCAACCTTACGCAGCATCTGACGCAGGATGGTCTCGATGTGCTTATCGTTGATCTTCACGCCTTGCAGACGATAAACGTCCTGGATCTCGTTAACGATGTACTTGGCCAGCGCACTCACACCCAGCAGACGCAGGATGTCGTGTGGATCGCTCGGACCGTCGGAGATAACTTCGCCGCGGTTAACCTGTTCGCCTTCGAAGACGTTCAGGTGACGCCACTTCGGAATCAGCTCTTCGTACGGATCACTACCGTCGTTCGGGGTAATGACCAGACGGCGCTTGCCTTTGGTCTCTTTACCGAACGCGATGGTGCCGCTGACTTCAGCCAGAATCGAGGCTTCTTTCGGACGACGGGCTTCGAACAAGTCGGCAACACGCGGCAGACCACCGGTGATGTCGCGGGTTTTCGAAGTTTCTTGCGGGATACGAGCGATAACATCACCGATCGCAACCTGCACACCATCCGCTACACCGACCAGGGCGTTAGCCGGCAGGAAGTACTGAGCCGGTACGTCGGTACCTGGCAACAGCAGATCCTTGCCATCCACACCAACCATCTTAACGGCTGGACGGATGTCCTTGCCGGCAGCTGGACGGTCTTTGGCATCGAGTACTTCAATGTTGGTCATACCGGTCAATTCGTCAGTCTGACGCTTGATCGTGATGCCTTCTTCCATGCCCACGTAGGTCACGGTACCTTTCATTTCGGTAACGATTGGGTGAGTGTGCGGATCCCACTTGGCCACGATTGCGCCAGCGTCGACCTTGTCACCCTCTTTCACCGAAATTACAGCACCGTAAGGCAGCTTGTAACGCTCACGCTCACGACCGTAGTCATCAGCGATTGCCAGCTCACCGGAACGAGACACAGCAACCAGGTGACCATCCACTCGCTCAACGTGCTTCAGGTTGTGCAGACGGACAGTACCGCCATTCTTCACCTGAACGCTGTCAGCAGCGGAGGTCCGGCTTGCCGCACCACCGATGTGGAACGTACGCATCGTC
>JAPLSD010000143.1 GCA_026398835.1 Pseudomonas sp. | reverse complement strand
GTGTCATTGCACATGGACTTGCCGGCAGCATCTTTGGCAAAGGTGTACAAGGTCATGCCCTTATGGTCGACAAGCATTCCGTCCTTTGTCATCGCCGGATCGGCAGCGAAAGCCAGCCCCGGCAGGGCCAGTACTGCAGACATCAACAGGGCTTTCCAGGAAACAGTACTGTACGTCATAGAAACCTTCCTTTTGTGGTTGTCAGGGTTCGGACTTAGAGCTTAGTTCAGGAACGCGCGGATCGCCGTGGTACTAAAATACTGTCACACGACTGCAATAATTCCGTTATCTAATGCGGCGCAAGACAGTTAAATGACAAGAGGATTAAGCATGGTTGGCAGGAGCATTCTGATTGTTGACGACGAAGCGCCCATTCGCGAGATGATCGCCGTTGCGTTGGAAATGGCCGGCTACGACTGCCTGGAGGCGGAAAACTCCCAGCAGGCCCATGCCATCATCGTCGACCGCAAACCCGATCTGATTCTGCTCGACTGGATGCTCCCCGGCACTTCGGGCATCGAGTTGGCCCGACGCCTCAAGCGCGATGAGTTGACCGGGGATATCCCGATCATCATGCTCACCGCCAAGGGCGAAGAGGACAACAAGATCCAGGGCCTGGAAGTCGGCGCCGATGACTACATCACCAAACCCTTTTCCCCACGCGAGCTGGTTGCCCGTCTGAAGGCTGTGCTGCGCCGTGCCGGCCCGACCGATGGCGAAGCGCCAATCGAAGTCGGTGGCCTGCTGCTCGACCCGATCAGCCACCGCGTGACCATCGACGGTACACCCGCCGAGATGGGCCCCACCGAATACCGCTTGCTGCAATTTTTCATGACTCACCAGGAACGCGCCTACACCCGTGGGCAACTGCTGGATCAGGTCTGGGGCGGCAACGTGTATGTCGAGGAGCGCACCGTCGACGTGCACATCCGTCGCCTGCGCAAAGCCCTCGGCGAGGCTTATGAGAATCTGGTACAAACCGTGCGCGGTACCGGCTATCGCTTTTCCACCAAAGGCTGAGCCGGCCCTACCCGCCAGACAAGCTGACAAGGACGCGTTTTAAGTGAAGCAAAACTGGCATGGCACCCTGATCCGCCACATGCTGCTCCTGGTCACCGGCTGTTTGCTGATCGGTTTGATCAGCGGTTATTACGGCTGGAGCCTGGCCATTGGCCTGGCGGTCTATCTGACCTGGACCCTCAAGCAGCTATTGCGTCTGCACGAATGGCTGCGCCTGCAGAAACCCGAAGAAGCCCCGCCCGATGGCTACGGCCTGTGGGGCGAAGTGTTCGACAGTATTTATCACCTGCAACGCCGCGACCAACGAGTGCGCGGGCGGCTGCAAGCTGTGATCGACCGGGTTCAGGAGTCCACCGCAGCGCTCAAGGACGCGGTGATCATGCTCGACAGCGACGGCAATCTGGAATGGTGGAACCGCGCGGCAGAAACCTTGCTCGGTCTCAAAACTCCGCAAGACAGCGGCCAGCCGGTGACCAACCTGGTGCGCCACCCGCGCTTCAAAGAGTATTTCGAGCAGGACACCTACGCCGAACCGTTGGAAATCCCCTCGCCGACCAACGATCGCCTGCGCATTGAGCTGTACATCACCCGTTACGGCAACAACGAACACTTGATGCTGGTGCGCGATGTCACCCGCATTCATCAGCTCGAACAGATGCGCAAAGACTTCATCGCCAATGTGTCTCACGAGCTGCGTACACCGCTGACGGTGATTTGCGGTTACCTGGAAACCTTGCTCGACAACGTCGAAGAAGTGAACCCGCGCTGGACCCGCGCCTTGCAGCAAATGCAGCAGCAAGGTGGACGCATGCAGACCCTGCTCAATGACCTGCTGCTGCTGGCCAAGCTGGAAGCCACCGATTACCCGTCGGACAACCAGCCAGTGGCGATAGACAGCCTGCTGCAGTCGATCAAGAACGATGCTCAGGCGTTGTCCGGACAGCGCAATCAACACATCACCCTGGAGGCCGACTCTACGATTCTGCTCAAGGGCAGCGAGGCGGAGTTACGCAGTGCGTTCTCCAACCTGGTGTTCAACGCGGTGAAATACACCCCGGACGAAGGCAACATCCGCATTCGCTGGTGGGGTGATGAGCAAGGCGCGCACCTCAGCGTGCAGGACTCCGGAATCGGCATCGACAGCAAGCACCTGCCGCGGCTGACCGAACGCTTCTACCGCGTCGATTCCAGCCGCAACTCCAACACTGGCGGCACCGGCCTGGGCCTGGCCATCGTCAAACACGTACTGCTGCGCCATCGCGCGCGGATGGAGATCAGCAGCGTGCTGGGCCATGGCAGCACCTTCACCTGCCATTTTGTGCCCGCCCAGGTCACGAGATCCAGGGCCGGCAGCCTGACCGACTAGCACCCACAGTGACTCGCCACTAGGCAATCGCCCTGTCAGTCGCTACATTGGCTGACTTGGGCCTGCCTTTCAGGCACAGCAATCCTCTTTCTTTTCGAATATACGGAACCCGCAAAACTCCACCATGGACCCTTCCCCTAGTATCACCCTCGCGACAATCTTCGCCGACTTCGGCATGATCCTTTTTGCATTTATCCTGGTTTTGCTCAACGGCTTCTTCGTTGCGGCCGAATTCGCCATGGTCAAACTGCGCTCGACCCGGGTCGAGACCATCGCCCATAAAAACGGCTGGCGCGGACAGATCCTGCGCACCGTACACAGCAAGCTCGACGCCTACCTGTCCGCCTGCCAATTGGGTATCACCCTCGCCTCTCTGGGCCTGGGTTGGGTCGGTGAACCGGCGTTCGCGCACTTGCTCTCGCCGGTGCTCAGTGCGGTGGGCGTAGAGTCCGCTGAAGTGGTCAAAGGCGTGTCGTTCTTTACCGCCTTCTTCATCATTTCCTACCTGCACATTGTGGTCGGCGAACTGGCCCCCAAATCCTGGGCAATTCGCAAACCCGAGCTGCTGTCGCTGTGGACCGCGGTGCCGCTGTACCTGTTCTACTGGGCGATGTACCCGGCCATTTACCTGCTCAACGCCAGCGCCAACACCATCCTGCGGATCGCCGGCCAGGGCGAACCCGGCCCGCATCACGAACACCATTACAGCCGTGAAGAACTGAAACTGATTCTGCACTCCAGCCGTGGCCAGGACCCTAGTGATCAGGGCATGCGTGTACTGGCCTCGGCCGTGGAAATGGGCGAGCTGGAAGTGGTCGACTGGGCCAACTCCCGTGAAGACCTGGTGTCGATCGAGTTCAACGCACCGCTCAAGGAAATCCTTGCGCAGTTCCGTCGCCACAAATTCAGCCGCTACCCGGTCTACGATACCGAGCACAATGAGTTCGTTGGTCTGCTGCACATCAAGGATTTGCTGCTGGAGCTGGCAGCGCTGGACCATATTCCCGAGTCGTTCAACCTCGCCGAACTGACCCGGCCGCTGGAGCGCGTGTCTCGGCACATGCCGCTGTCGCACTTGCTGGAGCAGTTCCGCAAGGGCGGTTCGCACTTTACGCTGGTTGAAGAAGCTGACGGCAACATCATCGGCTACCTGACCATGGAAGACGTGCTGGAAGTGCTGGTCGGCGATATCCAGGACGAACACCGCAAGGCCGAACGCGGCATCCTCGCTTACCAGCCGGGCAAATTGCTGGTGCGCGGCGATACGCCGTTGTTCAAGGTCGAACGCTTGCTGGGCATCGATCTGGACCACATCGAAGCCGAAACCCTCGCCGGGCTGATCTACGAAACCCTGAAACGGGTGCCGGAAGAGGAAGAAGTGCTGGAAGTCGACGGTTTGCGGATCATCATCAAAAAGATGAAAGGCCCGAAAATCGTGCTGGCCAAGGTGTTGATGCTGGATTGATCAGATCGGACGCGATCATTGCTTGCCGAGCGCAAAGTTCGGCAGGTTGCCCAGCGGTTGATTGAACTGGTACGGAATCGACACTAGCCCCAAACCGGTATTGCGTTGCACCACGAAGTGCAAATGCGGCCCGCTGCTGTTGCCGGTATTGCCTGACAGCGCCAGCGCGCTGCCCACCGCCACCCGTTGCCCTTCCCGAACATTCACCGAGCCTTGCTTGAGGTGCAGATAGACGCCCATGGTGCCGTCGTCGTGCAGCACCCGGACAAAGTTGCCGGAGGGGTCGGTACCACGGCCGGTCTGGGTATTTTCGGTTTTCACCACCACCCCGCCACGGGCCGCGATGATCGGCGTGCCTTCAGGCATGGCGATATCCATGGCGTAGCGATTCTTGACCCCGAAGTGGCTGTATTGCCCATTGGCGCCCTGAGTCAGGCGAAACGGCCCACCACGCCAAGGCAGCGGATAACGATAGGCCTGCGCCGCCCCTGAAGGGTCTCCCAGCGAATAACGGAACTTGGGGGTGTAGGTGAGCGGCGTGCCGGCCCGGGTCGCCGTGAGCAGCGCCAGGCGCGAGTTGCTGCGCGCCGGCAAGACCCGACGAATAGACTGTTGCGGGGCGCCGCTGACGTTCTTCAGATCGGCGAAGCTCAGTTCGATTTCTACCGGCGCATACAAATCGTTGCGTACGAAGACGCTGTCCACGCCCTTCTGCTTCTTGATATCGAGGTACACCTGACGCTCGAGGTGCTCGACCATCCGGTCGCGAAACACAAACACCTGCGAGCCCTGCGTCGGCCGGTCGCTGTACGAAACCACGCCGTTGGCGCCGGTGGACTTGTAGATCGTCATGGCCACAGCCGAAGTGGCGGCCATGAGAAGACCACAGAAAAACAGCAATCGCGCGAGCATGGGCAAGGATCTGTCGAGTAAGGCGTGGCAATCAGCCTAGCAGCTGCAATGGACCCGCGTAGTCGGCAGATGTTTCAAAATCGGGAAGTGATGATCGTTCCCACGCAGGAGCGTGGGAACGATCAGTCAACTCGCTTACGCACCCGGCACAAAATGCTTCTGCGCTGTACCGCGGGCGATCAGGCGGGAGATGTAGTCGAGTTTCTGTGCGTCCTGGTCAACGAAGCGGAAGGTCAGTTGCAGCCAGTCACTGTCCGGCTTCGGCTCGTGGGCGACGATCGCATGCAGGTAGCCGTTCAGACGCGCTACTTCGGCGCTGTCGCCCTGCTCAAGGTCAAGTACTGCGCTATCGAGTACCTGTGGCAGGGTTTCAGTGCGACGGACCACCAGCAGCGCTTCCTTGAGGCTC
>JAPLSD010000345.1 GCA_026398835.1 Pseudomonas sp. | reverse complement strand
TTTCGTCGAATACCTCGATGGACGAGCGATCGAGGAACACGCGCAGTTCGAGTCGCTCTTGTGTCGGGTCTATCGACACGCTGCGCTGACCTGTGGCTTGCGCACCCGAGCGGCTACGGTCAAGCACCAGACGCTGCAGCGACGCATCGTAGTAGAGCAGGGTTTCTTCATGGCCATCGTCGCTGCAGCGCAAGGCGATTCCCAGGTGGCCGTCGGTGCAGCCGAGCAAATCCAGGTGCACATGGATTTCGAGCATATCGCCATTCACTTCCGGCACCCACCGGGTTCCCGACTCATCCCACCAGGGCGTGTCCGGCAATGGCGCCTTGCGTAGAGCGGTGAGCTCCCGTGCCGGATATACGCAAAGGCGATCTGCGCGCAGTTCAAGTTCGCGCGGCAAACCGAGCATGCCGCACCAGTGATGGGCCTTGCTCGGCATCGGGCTTTCCCACATGTCGAGCCACGCCCACAAAAGTCGCCGACCATCGGCGGCCAGTAGCGTTTGCGCTGCATAGAAATCGTGGCCGTTATCCAGCTCGATAAAAGGCCCGCCAGTGAAGTGCCATTCGCTGTCGAGTCGGCCCACTCGATAACCAGTCTGGTACTTGTTGAGCCGGTCGTAACCGTGGGGTTGCATGCCTTGGGGGGAGTACAGCAGGACATCGCGTCCGTTCAGTCGAAACAGATCCGGGCATTCCCACATATAGCCATCGCCCTCGCTGCCGCTGGACACATAGTCAAGGAACTCCCAGACGTGCAGATCCGTGGAACGGTACAACGGGAGCAGCGGCATATCGCCCAGACGTGCGCCGGCAATCAGGTACCAACAGTCATCCTCCTTCCATACCTTGGGGTCACGAAAGTGCATGATAGTGTCTTGCGGCGCGGTCTCGATGACTGCGCCATGCTTGACGAAGCGGATGCCGTCGATACTGGTGGCCAGGCACTGGACTTGACGGATCGAGCGTTCGTCACCCGCTTCCCCCAGCCAGGTGTGCCCGGTGTAGATCAGTGCCAGGGTATCTCCACACACCACCGCGCTACCGGAAAAACAACCGTCACGGTCGAAGTCATCGCCGGGTGCCAGCGCAATGGGCAGATGCTGCCAATGGACCAGATCGGCACTCTTGGCATGCCCCCAATACATCGGGCCCCATTTCGCCTCGAAGGGGTAATGTTGATAGAAAACGTGATATTCGCCACGAAAGTACACCACCCCGTTAGGGTCGTTCATCCAGCCTGCCGGGGGAGCAATATGATAACCGGGTCGATAATCGTGGATGACGCGAGACAGGCCGTCACTCAGTGCACGCTGCGCAAGCTCAAGGGCAGCGGACATTGGGTCGCTCATGGTATTCAAAGACAAGGTCATAAGGCGCGTGCTCGTACTGAGCGCAGAGAGACGTCATCCGGCAGGGTTTCAATGGCTTGTGGGGGGCGCCTCAAGGCCGTGCCGTCGGCGTCGAACAGGTGCAGATTACCGATGTCCAGCCGCAGCTCGACCCGATCGCCGACCTGCCATCCGGCGTTGACCTCACAACGACAGATCAGTGGCTCGTCCTGCCCGGTATCGAGGTGCACATAGGTTTCGCTACCCAGGTATTCGACCCCGGTCACGATGACGCCGACGGTTCCATCCGCCGCTTTGAGCGATACGTGCTCCGGGCGAACCCCGAGGCTCAGCTGCGTGTCCGCCGCCAGGTTTGAGCTGTCGAAGGGCAGGGAGGTCATACCCAAAACGGGGGTGTCGACCAGGCTGGTTTCGCCCGGGGCATGCAGGCGCGCCGCCAGAAAGTTCATTCTGGGCGAGCCCAGAAAACCGGCGACAAAGCGGCTGGCCGGGCGTTCATAGAGTTCGCGCGGCGAGCCGACCTGCTCTACGCGACCGCCATTGAGCACGACAATTTTGTCGGCCAGGGTCATCGCTTCCACCTGATCGTGGGTGACGTAGATCATGGTCGAGCCCAGTCGGGCATGCAGACGGGCGATTTCGTTGCGCATCTGCACCCGCAAGGATGCATCCAGGTTGGAAAGCGGCTCATCGAACAACAAAATGTCCGGTTCCCGCGCCATGGCTCTGCCCATGGCCACACGCTGACGCTGCCCTCCAGACAGTTCCTTTGGCTTGCGTTGCAGCAGTTTGTCCAATTGCAGGATCTGCGCAGTTTTCAGCACCCGCTCGCGCAAGCTGCTCTTTTCAGTCTTGGCCAGTTTGAGACCAAAGCTGATGTTGTCGTAGACGCTCATGTGCGGGTACAGCGCATAAGACTGAAACACCATGCCGACGCCACGCTCGCGCGGTTCCAGGTCGTTGACCCGTCGCCCGTCGATCAGCAGGTCGCCGGCGCAGATCGAATCCAGTCCGGCGATCAGTCGCAGCAGGGTCGACTTTCCGCAGCCCGAAGGGCCAACGAACACCACGAATTCACCCGCAGCGATCTCCAGGCTGACGTCGCGAAGAATCCGCACGCCGCCCAATTGTTTGTTCACGTTGTCTAGCTTCAATTTGATCACGATGCTGTTCCTTGTATTTGTTGGGCATCAACCCTTTAACGCGCCGGCAGTGAGACCGGAAACGATTCGGCGCTGGAAGATCAGCACCAGAATCACCAGTGGGACGGTGACCAGCACCGATGCGGCCATCAACAGCCCCCAAGGCAGCTCATGGGGACTCCCGCCGGAAATCAAGGCGATGGCGACCGGCACCGTGCGTTGCGTGTCTGTGAGGGTGAAGGTCAGGGCAAACAGGAACTCGTTCCACGCTGCGATAAAGGCCAATAAGCCAGTGGTGACCAGTGCGGGCCAGAGCAGCGGCAACAGCACACGGGTAAGCGTGACCCAGGGGGACGCGCCATCCATGATTGCCGCTTCTTCCAGTTCATGGGGCAGTTGCCCCATGAACGTGGTCAGCACCCAGACGGTGAAGGGCAGGGTGAAAATCGTGTAGCTCAGGATCAACGCCCAGGACGTGTTGTACAGACCCAAGGCGCGGATCACCTCGAACAGCCCCGACAGTACAGCGACCTGGGGAAACATCGAGACGCCAAGAACCATCATCAATACCGTGCCACGCCCACGGAACTTCACCCTGCCCAAGGCATAGGCGGCGGTCAGGCTGAGGAACAGCGCCAGCGTCACCACGCAAAGCGCAACCACCAGCGAGTTACCAATAGCTCTCAGGAATGAGGATTGGTGGAGTACCGCCGCGTAATTGGAGAAGTCGGGACTATCGATCCAATAGCTCACCTCGAACAAGGCGCTGGACGGCTTCAGCGAAGTCACTATGGCGTAGTAGAAAGGGAAGACCGCATACAGCAGCAAAATCCCGATCAGACACCAGAACCCGAGGCGCAACAGCGCTTTTTTGAGTAGACGCTGGCTCATGAGCGAACCTCCAATTGACGACGTCCGAGGTAGAGATAAAGCATGGCGATCACCGCAACGACCAGAAACAGCAGAGTCGAGGCCGCGCTGCCATAGCCAACATCCTGGAACTCCACCAGGTGCTGGCGGGCATAGACCGACATACTCATGGTGCTCGAAGAGTTCGAGGTCAGCACATAGATGACGTCGAATACCCGCAGGGAATCGAGGATGCGGAAGATCGCCGCCACCAGCAATGCAGGCATCAACAGTGGAAGCGTGACACGCCAGAACACTTTCAGCGGATGAATGCCATCGACCCTGGCGGCTTCGTAGCAATCGCTCGGCAACATCTGCAAGGCAGCCAGCATCAGCAGCGTGACAAAAGGTACGGTCTTCCAGACGTCGACGATGATGACCGCCCACATCGACAGATCTGCATCTGCCGTCCAGGCCAGGGGAGCGTCAATCAGTCCGAGGCTCAGCATCAGGTGATTGATGATGCCGAACTGGTCGTTAAGCATCCATGACCAGATCTTCGCTGAGACAATGGTAGGAATCGCCCATGGAATCAGAATTAACGCACGCACCAGGGAACGGCCTGTGAACTTGATGTTCAGCAGCAACGCCACCAGCAGCCCCAGGACGACTTCCAGTCCCACCGATACCACGGTGAAATGCAACGTGTTGCGCACAGCGTTCCACCATTGTGGATCGACCAGGATGCCCGACCAGTTGGAACCGTCGTGGAACAGATAATTGCTCAAGCCTACGAAGGATCCGCCACGGGTGTCCGCCAGGTTGGCGTCGGTCAGGCTGAACCAGAATGTGCGCAGTAGCGGCCAGGCCGCCACCAGGGCCAGGCACAGCAACATCGGTGTCAGAAACAGCCAGGCGGCACGTACTCGGCGACGCTGTATAGGCGTTTCCCTGGTGAGCAGGAGCTCGTCACAGGAGGCATGGGTAGTAGAGACAGACATGGTGATTTCCTTCCTTGTGGCTTACCAGTTCCGGCGTTTGATGCGCGTGAGTTCGCTTTCC
>JAPLSD010000190.1 GCA_026398835.1 Pseudomonas sp. | reverse complement strand
CCGGCGATGAACAGCAGCGAATCACCCGGCAGGAACGGTGTTACCACTAGACCCGTTTCGCAGAAAATCACCAAAAACAGGATGGCGTAGATCCATGCCCCGTAGTTGGTTACCAGCATATCGAGATAGACGTCGAGATGCAGAATAAGGTCGAGCGGGTTGAAATCCATGGTTGGCACCTGTGGTGATGGCCCGACTCAGCAGGCCTGTGCGAAAGCTTCGGGTTATTAGGCTACAAGAAGGTGTAGTTTTTCTTACGGCCCGTGAAGTTCGGCATTATACGATCTGAGATGTGAATTGCGTGTTGAGTTTGTAGCGAGGGATGTCGAGGGATGTTTCCAGGGGCACTCAGGTGCCTGAAGGCTTCGCACATGACCCGTGGCGAGGGAGCCCCTCGCCACGGGTCCGTGTCTGGTTACAGCTCTTCGCTGATGGGCAGAATGTAGTTCTTGAACTCGGTGTCTTCGCGAAAACCGATGGATTCGTAGGTTTTCTGCGCTACTTCGTTGTCGCTGCTGGTGGAAACCCGCATACGTACGGCATGGGTTTCCTTGGCCATTTTTTTTGCGGTGCGGATCAGGTTGTCGGCCACCAGCTGCCGACGGGCGTCTTCGGCGACATAAATGTCGTTGAGGATCCACACGCGTTTTAGCGAGAGGGAGGAGAAACTCGGATACAACTGACAGAAACCCAGCAATTTACTGTCGTCTTCATTGGACAGGGCCAGGTAGATCACCGATTCCTTACGCCGCAGACGCTTTTCGAGAAAGGCCCGGGAGGAGTCGGGATACGGCAACGCGCCATAGAACTCGCGATATTTGACGAACATTGGGGTCAGCAGGTCCAAGTGTTCCAGGGTCGCTTGAGTAATGCGCATGATTGACCTCATCTTCAAGTGGGTATGACGGCGAACGGGTCATTACTCGGGCAGCCATAGTTCGATGCTGCCTAAAGCCCGCAAAAAGCGCAATCAGGATGCCGTCAATTACACCTGCTTTTAGAGTAGGAAGTTGCCATTTGAGTGGGTGGCAGCATCCGAATCCAATGTCTGAACCTGTGCTTCGTCCTTCAGATTGACTCCTGACAGCTGCCGGCGACAGGCCTCGCGCATCAAATACAGCAGGCGATGGGCGGCCATTCCGTAACTTAACCCTTCCAGCCGAACATTGGAGATGCAATTGCGGTAGGCATCAGTCAGGCCGATCTTGGGATTATAGGTGAAGTACAGGCCGAGACTGTCCGGCGAGCTGAGACCGGGGCGTTCGCCGATCAGGATGACCACCATTTTTGCGCCGAGCAGTTCACCGATTTCATCGGCCACGGCGACTCGGCCCTGTTCCACCAGTACCACCGGTGACAGCGACCAGCCTTCGGCCAGGGCCTGTTCCTCCATACGCGCCAGAAACGGCAGGGTATGCCGATGCACGGCCAGTGCCGAGAGGCCATCAGCCACCACCACGGCTAAATCTACGCCGCCGGGGTGTGCCACCGCATAGTCCCGCAGCTTTTGCGCCGAGTCGTCGCTCAGGCGTCGGCCGAGATCGGGGCGTTGGAGATAGCTGTTGCGATCGGTGGCGGCACTGTGCAGCAACAGGCTGTCGCGCCCACACTCGGCCAGCTGTGTGCTGAGCCCGGCATGATCGAAGGGTAGATGCACCGCGTCACGGGCCTGAGCGTGGGCATACTGGAAGTCCAACTGCGCACTGGTCGGCATGCTGGTGCCGGTGCGGCCTAGAGCGATCCGGGCCGGGGTCAGTCGACGCAGCTCCAGCCACGGGTTCTGGCTGTCGGTTGGCGGTTTATCCATTACTCGATCACTCATCCCAGTTGCGCCATTGCCTGGCGGAAGGCCGGCGGCAGGCTGTTGCCGAAATGCACCTTGCCATCAGCCTGAGTAAAGATGCCCATGTTCGCCAGCCAACGCTCGAATTCCGGCGCCGGCTTGAGGCCAAGGGTCTGCCGGGCATAGAGCGCGTCGTGGAACGAGGTGGTCTGGTAGTTGAGCATGATGTCGTCGGAGCCGGGGATGCCCATGATGAAGTTGATCCCGGCAACGCCGAGCAAGGTCAGCAGGGTGTCCATGTCGTCCTGATCGGCTTCGGCATGGTTGGTGTAGCAGATGTCGCAGCCCATTGGCACGCCCAGCAGCTTGCCGCAGAAGTGATCTTCCAGCCCGGCGCGGATGATTTGCTTACCGTTATAAAGGTATTCCGGGCCGATGAAGCCGACCACCGTGTTTACCAAAAATGGTTTGAAGTGCCGTGCCACGGCATAGGCGCGGGTTTCGCAGGTCTGCTGGTCAATGCCATGGTGGGCGTTGGCCGACAGGGCGCTGCCTTGGCCGGTCTCGAAATACATCAGGTTTTGCCCCAGCGTCCCGCGATTGAGGCTCAAACCGGCGTCGTAGCCTTCCTGCAAGACGTTCAGGTTGATCCCGAAACTGGCATTGGCCGCTTCGGTGCCGGCAATCGATTGGAACACCAGGTCCAGCGGCACGCCTCGGTTGATCGCCTCGATGGAGGTGGTGACGTGGGTCAGCACGCAGGCCTGGGTGGGGATTTCGTAGCGCTGGATGATGGCGTCGAGCATTTCCAGCATCGCGCAGATCGATGCGATGCTGTCGGTGGCCGGGTTGATGCCGATCATCGCATCGCCGTTACCGTAGAGCAGGCCGTCGAGAATGCTCGCGGCGATCCCGGCCGGTTCATCGGTCGGGTGGTTCGGTTGCAGGCGTGTGGACAGCCGCCCGCGCAGGCCCATGGTGCCGCGGAATTGGGTCACCACACGAATTTTCTGCGCCACCAGCACCAGATCCTGCACACGCATGATTTTTGATACGGCGGCGGCCATTTCCGGGGTCAGGCCCGGCGCCAGGGCGCGCAGGCTTTGCTCATCGGCTGCGTCGCTGAGCAGCCAATCGCGAAAACCGCCGACGGTAAGGTGGCTGACCACGGCAAAAGCGGCCTTGTCGTGGCTGTCGATGATCAGTCGGGTGACTTCATCGCTTTCATAAGGGATCAGCACTTCTTCGAGAAAATGCTTGAGCGCGATGTCTGCAAGCGCCATCTGCGCGGCGACCCGTTCGCCATCGTTGAGGGCGGCGACACCGGCCAGAAAGTCCCCGGAGCGTGCCGGACTGGCCTTGGCCATGACTTCTTTGAGGCTGTCGAAGCGGTAGGTCTGGGCGCCGACGGTATGGGCAAATGCGGCCATGGGCGGTGTCCTCCTGATTTCTGTGAATTGTTCTCTGTAGGAGCAGCCGGTCGACGCTCCTACATGGTGCAAGCGCCGGGGATCAGCCCGGCGCAGGTGCAACTTAGATCCCGGTCAGCATCGCGTCAGCCGGTGCATCGAAACGTTGTTTGGCGGTCAAATGGAAGTAGATGAAGCCAGCCGCCATGAAGCCAAGGAAGATCAGACCGATCAGCATATTGAACCAGGCCATCGCCACCAGGCAGACCACCGCCAGAAACAAGGCGATTCCCGGCACGATCGGATAGCCCGGCGCACGGAAGGTACGCTCCAGGTTCGGCTCTGTTTTACGCAGTTTGAACAGGCTGAGCATGCTGATGATATACATCACGATGGCGCCGAATACTGACATGGTAATCATCGCAGCGGTCAGGGTCATGCCTTGCAGGTTGACCAGACCATCGCTGTAGATCGCCGCGATGCCGATCACGCCGCCGGCCAGAATCGCCCGGTGTGGGGTTTGGAAGCGGTTGAGCTTAGCCAGCCCTGCGGGCAAGTAACCGGCACGGGCCAGGGCGAAGAACTGCCGCGAGTAGCCAAGGATGATGCCGTGGAAGCT
>JAPLSD010000280.1 GCA_026398835.1 Pseudomonas sp. | reverse complement strand
GCACTTGCAGTCCAACTCCGTAAATCCGGTGGTAGCGATTGACGCTCTGCACAAGAGCTATGCCGCTCACCATGTCCTCAAAGGCATTTCCCTGCGTGCCAACGAAGGTGAAGTGGTTTCCCTGATCGGCTCCAGCGGCTCTGGCAAAAGCACCCTGCTGCGCTGCATCAATCTGCTGGAGATTCCATGCAGTGGCAGCCTGCGCATCAACGGTGAAGAAGTGCGCCTGAAGAAGGACCGCGCCGGTAACCCATTGATTGCCGACCCCGAGCAAGTGGCGCGTCTGCGCACCCGACTGAGCATGGTCTTTCAGAGCTTCAACCTGTGGCCGCACCGCACGGTGCTGGAGAACGTCATCGAGGCGCCGGTCTACGTGCTGGGCGAGGACCGCAAGGACGCCATCGCCCACGCCGAGCACCTGCTGGAAAAGGTCGGTCTGGCGGACAAACGCAACGTCTTCCCTTCATTCCTGTCCGGCGGTCAACAACAGCGCGTGGCGATTGCCCGCGCCCTGGCGATGCGCCCGCAAGTGCTGTTGATGGACGAACCAACCTCGGCGCTGGACCCGGAGCTGGTGGGCGAAGTACTGAAGGTGATTCAGGGCATCGCCGAAGAGGGTCGCACGATGATTCTGGTCACCCACGAAATGGCCTTCGCCAAAGACGTGTCGAGCAAAGTGATGTTCCTTCATCAAGGCCTGGTGGAAGAAGAAGGCACGCCACAACAAGTCTTCCTCAACCCGAGCAGTGAACGCTGTCGCCAGTTCGTCATGGCGCAGGAAAACCGCAGCTGATTGACCGCTTCAATCCTTGAAAACAATAACTTCGATAAAGGGTAAAGCCATGAAAAAAATCCTCAAGACTCTCGCAGGTGGCTGCTTGTTCGCGGTGCTGGCACAGCACGCCGTCGCGGCAGAAAAAATCGTTTTCGGTATTGCCCAGGAACCCTACCCGCCGTTTTCCATGAAGAGCGGTAACGGTGACTGGAACGGCTTCGAGCCGGAGCTGATCAAGGCGCTGTGCGAGCGCATGCAGGCTGAGTGCCCACTCAAGGAAGTGTCCTGGGACGGACTGATCCCGGCCCTGCAATCGAGCCAGATCGACGTGATCCTCAACTCCATGAGCATCACCGCCGAGCGCGAGAAAGTCATCGACTTCTCCCAACCGTACTACCAGACCCCGGCCATGTGGGTAGCCGATCAGAGTCTGGAACTGGTCACCACGCCGGAAGGCCTCAAAGGCAAAGTGATTGGCGTACAGGGCTCGACCTCCAACGCGACCTTCGTCAAGGAGTACTACGCCAAGGGCTCGACCCTGCGCTACTACAACACTCAGGACGACATGACCTCCGACCTGCAAAGCGGCCGGATCGACGTGATGCTGGCCGACGCGCTGACCATCGAACCCTTTATCAAAACCCCGGCAGGCGCCGGTCTGGCCGACAAAGGTCTGGCCCCCAAGGATCCGCTGTTCGGCTCGGGTATCGGTGCAGGCATCCGCAAGGGTGATACGGCCCTCAAAGACAAGATCAACACCGCGCTGGCGTCCCTGAAAGCCGACGGCAGCTACGACAAGATCCGCAGCCGCTTCTTCAGTGTCGACATCTCTGCACAGTAAGCCGCCGCTCTAGCGCTCCTTTTCGACTGGATACGCCATGATTTCTTTGTCCGAGATAACCCAGCTGTTCGTCGCCGACGGCTGGCTCAACGCCCTGATGCATGGGGCCGTGGTGACCCTGCAGATTTCCGCGGGGGCCTTTGTACTGGGCTTGAGCATTGGCCTGCTGGTGGCAATGATCAAACTCAAGGGCCCGCGCTGGCTGGTTCGCCTGGCCAACGCCTACACCACGCTGTACCGCGCAGTGCCGGAATTGCTGTTGATTCTGTTGCTGTACTACGCCGGCACCGACCTGTTGAACATGGCGATGGCGGCGATGGGCAGACCCGTTGTCACGGTCAACGGTTTCGTGGCGGCGGTGTTGGTGCTGGGGATCGTTCAGGGCGCCTATTCGGCAGAGATTATTCGTGGTGCGATCCTGGCCATTCCCTTTGGCCAGATCGAAGCGGCGCGTTCATTCGGCATCGAGCGCTGGTTGCTGATGCGCCGGGTCTTGCTGCCGAGCATGTTGCCGTACGCCATGGCCGGGTTGTCCAACCTCTGGCTGGTGCTGGTCAAGGACAGTGCGTTGATCAGCATCGTCGGCTACAGCGAATTGCTCTCGGTGGGCAAGCAAGCGGCCGGCTCGACCAAACACTACCTGGTGTTCTACCTCGCAGTGGCGGCGGTTTATTTCATCATCACCCTGGTGTCCAACGGGGCCTTCCGGCTGTTCGAGCGGCGTATCAATCGCTGGATGCCGCAGCACTAAGGAGCGCACGTTATGGATTTTTCCTGGATCAACAGTTTTGCCGGCGAGCTGCTGCATGGCCTCGGCATCACCCTGAAGCTGCTCGGACTTTCCGGTTTCTTCGGTTTTATTCTCGCGGTGCTGGTGGCCCTCGGGCGGTTGTCGCCCAACCGGCTGATCAGCGGCAGCATGCGCGCCTACACCAGTGTGTTTCGCGGTAGGCACTGGCCTTGATCCTGTGTGTCGGCGCCTACGTCGGCGAAGTGTTGCGCGGTGCTCTGCGTGCGGTGCCTCGCGGTGAACTGGAAGCGGCCCGCGCCTATGGCATGAAGCGCTTTTTGGTCTTGCGCCGCGTGTGGTTACCCCGCGCCTTGCAGATGGTTCGTCCGACCCTGGTCGGTGAATCGGTGCTGCTGCTCAAGGCCACCGCCCTGGCCTCGACCGTAGCCGTCACCGACCTGCTGGGCGCCGCCAACCTGGTGCGCGCCCAGACCCTGCGGGTTTACGAACCGTTGCTGGCGGTCGCAGTGGTCTACATCGTCCTGGCTTTTGTGATCGAACACGGCTTCTCGCGCCT
>JAPLSD010000363.1 GCA_026398835.1 Pseudomonas sp. | reverse complement strand
TTTGGCGTCTGGACCCTGCCTGGGCCGCACCAGCATTGGCTCATGGGGCATTGAGTTAAACAATCTTGGCGAACGCCGCGATTTCATAGCAGCTGGCGAAACCTGCGTTCGAGCCGAGGCCGCACCTCTGACCACCGTTGATGCAAATCAACATGCCCCTCCTGTGAACCCCCTAGACTCGCGGACACTGCCAGCCTATCCGGGGGAATGCCCGCATGCTCGACGCCATTCGTTGGGACTCAGACCTGATCCGCCGCTATGACCTGGCGGGACCGCGCTACACCTCGTATCCGACCGCGGTGCAATTCAATAGCCAGGTCGGCACCTTTGACCTGCTGCATGCGATGCGCGACAGCCGCAAGGCGCTGCGACCGTTATCGCTGTATGTGCATATCCCGTTCTGCGCGAACATTTGCTACTACTGCGCCTGCAACAAGGTCATCACCAAGGACCGTGGCCGCGCCTTGCCCTATCTGCAGCGTCTGGAACAAGAGATCCGGCTGATCGCCTGCCACCTCGACCCGAACCAGAAGGTTGAACAATTGCACTTCGGCGGCGGCACCCCGACCTTTCTCAGCCATGACGAACTGCGCCAATTGATGGCCCAACTGCGCAAGCACTTCAACCTGCAGGACGATGACTGCGGCGACTATGGCATCGAAATCGACCCTCGCGAAGCCGACTGGTCGACCATGGGCCTGCTCCGCGAACTGGGTTTCAACCGCGTCAGCATTGGTTTGCAGGACCTCGATCCGGAGGTGCAACGGGCGGTCAATCGCCCGCAGAGCCTGGAAGAAACCCGCGCAGTGATCGAAGCCGCCCGCACCTTGCAGTTTCGTTCAATCAACATCGACCTTATCTACGGCCTGCCCAAGCAGACGCCGGACAGCTTCGCCCGCACCGTAGATGAAGTCATCAACCTGCAACCGGACCGGCTCTCGGTGTTCAACTACGCGCATTTGCCTGAGCGCTTCATGCCACAGCGACGGATCAACAGCAACGATCTGCCGGCGCCTGCCGAGAAACTGGAAATGCTGCATCGCACGATCGAGCAACTGAGCGCGGCAGGTTATCGGCACATCGGCATGGATCACTTCGCCCTGCCCGACGACGAATTGGCCATTGCTCAGGAAGAGTCGACCTTGCAGCGCAATTTCCAGGGCTACACCACCCATGGTCATTGCGACCTGATCGGTCTTGGGGTGTCGGCCATCAGCCAGATCGGTGACCTGTACTGCCAGAACAGCAGTGATTTGAACCACTATCAGACCGCCTTGGGCGACACCCAATTGGCCACCAGTCGCGGCCTGCTGTGCAATCAGGACGATCGTCTGCGCCGGGAAGTAATTCAA
>JAPLSD010000767.1 GCA_026398835.1 Pseudomonas sp. | reverse complement strand
TTGACCCTGCCTCACCTCAATCAATTGCAACAGCGACTGATCGGGCACCTGCGCACGCGTGGATTGCCCAGCGACTGAGCAGCGGCTACGCTGCCCACTTGTTCCTCTTCAGCGACGACCCCCGATGCAATTGCGCCAGCGCCTTGAAAACCTGCCGGTCGGCCAGAAACTGCTTGCGGCCCTGCTGGTTCTGCTGATTACCGTGCTACTGGTCGCCAACCTGACTTTTATCAGTGCCGCCTACTGGATCTCTCAGGAAAGCATGGCGCCACAGGCCCTGCAGACTATCGGCCGACTGGTTTCTAACCCGAGCCTGGCCGCCCAGGCACTGGACTCGCCACAAAGCGCCGAAAACCTGCTCAATGAACTCAACAGCTATTCGCCATTACGCGCAGCGGCGGTGTATGACGGCAAAGGCGTGCGTCTGGCGCAATTGCAACACGGCGAGCGCCTCAACCTGCCAGAGCGCTATCGGCATATCGAAGCCTGGCAACTGACCGAGTTTCGCAGCAATCAGTTGATCCCCTTGCCTCGACTCGGTCAGGCTCCGGGACATTTACTGCTGGTGGCCAGCAGCGAACTGCCGATGGCGTTCTACACCGGTACCCTGACCGCCAGCCTGGGGATTCTGATCTTCAGTGTGCTGCTGTGGCTGATCATCGCCCGGCAGATCAAACGCCTGATCACCCAGCCGATTCACCAACTCGAGGAACTGTCCCGGCAAGTGACCCGCGAGGAAAACTACGCCCTGCGCGCCTCTCGCGGTAACCACGACGAAATCGGCAGCCTCGCCGAAGCCTTCAATACCATGCTCTCGCGGATCGAAGCCCGTGAGCAGCAGCTCAAACGCGCACGAGACGATTCCCAAGCGGCTTATGATCAGGCCCAGGGCCTTGCCGAAGAAACCCGTCATACCAATCGCAAGCTGGAACTGGAAGTCCAGGTACGAAGCAAGATCGAGAGGAAGCTCACCGGTTTTCAGAACTACCTCAACAGCATCATCGACTCAATGCCCTCGGCGCTGATCGCACTAGATGAACAGCTCTACGTGACCCAGTGGAATCAGGAGGCCAGCGCCCTTTCCGGAACCCGTCTGGACGAGGCCCTGAATCAGCCGATCTTCCTTGCCTTCGAACCGCTAAAGCCGTTCCTGCCACAACTCAAGGCAACCGTGGAGCAGCACACGGTGGCCAAAATCGAACGCGTCACCTGGGTCAAGGACGATGAAGCCAGGTACTACGCCCTGACCTTCTATCCACTGATGGGCGGTGCCGGGCGCGGCGTGGTGATCCGTATCGATGACATCACCCAGCGTCTGTCTCTCGAAGAAATGATGGTGCAATCGGAGAAGATGCTCTCGGTCGGCGGCCTCGCCGCCGGCATGGCCCACGAGATCAACAACCCGCTGGGGGCGATCCTGCACAACGTTCAGAACATCCGTCGTCGTTTGTCACCAGATTTGCCGAAAAACCTCGAACAAGCCGAGCAAATCGGCATCCCGCTGGAAACCGTCAACCGTTACCTGCAAAGCCGTGAGGTACCGAAGTTACTCGACGGCATCCAACAGGCCGGGGCGCGTGCGGCGAAAATCGTGACTCACATGCTCAGCTTCAGCCGCCGCAGCAATCGACAAATGGCTCCCTGCGATCTGCCAGCGCTGATCGACCAGGCCGTAGAAATTGCCAGCAACGACTTCGATCTGGCCATCGGCTTCGACTTCAAAGGCCAGGCCATCGTTCGCCAGTTCGACCCACAGCTGGGCCCGATTCCAGGCACCGCCAACGAGCTGGAACAAGTACTGCTCAACCTGCTGAAAAACGCCGCCCAAGCCATTCACCAGCGTGAAGCCGACAGGGAACCGGGACGGATTATTCTGCGTACCCGTTTGAATCCACCCTGGGCGGAAATCCAGGTCGAGGACAATGGCATCGGCATGAGCGAAAACGTGCGCAAGCGTACCTTCGAACCGTTTTTCACCACCAAGGAAATCGGCCAGGGCACCGGACTTGGATTGTCGGTTTCCTATTTCATCATCACCAACAACCACAAGGGTCAGATGGAAGTACAGTCGACCCTGGGCCAAGGCACCTGCGTCACCTTGCGCCTGCCATTGGCGGGCAGCCAGCTCGCCTCTCATGAATTCAGTCAACTGGAGAGGTAAGCATGGGCTTTCGCTTGTCGAAGATTTACACACGCACCGGTGACAAAGGTGAAACCGGCCTGGGCGACGGACGCCGGGTGCCCAAGGATCATCCGCGAGTCGAGGCCATTGGCGAAGTCGACACCTTGAACAGTCAGTTGGGGCTGTTGCTGGCCGGACTGGCCGAACAGAGCCGCGAGTGTCCTGGGTTGGCCGAGGTTATCGACGTCCTGACGCCCTGCCAGCATCGGTTGTTCGACCTGGGTGGCGAGTTGGCGATGCCGGTGTACCAAGCGCTCAACTCAGCTGAAGTCGAGCGTCTGGAGACGGCTATCGATCTATGGAATGAAGAATTGGGGCCACTCAAGAATTTCATCCTGCCCGGCGGCTCGGCACTAATCGCCCAGGCTCATGTGTGCCGCAGCCTGGCCCGCAGTGCCGAACGACGTTGCCAACATTTGAATGCCGTCGAACCGCTGACCGGGGTTGGTCTGGCATACATCAATCGGCTGTCGGACTTGCTGTTTGTTGCCGCGCGTTTGATTGCCAAGCGTCAGGGTATTGCGGAGATTCTTTGGGAGGCGGCGGCGAAGCCTTCACCAAACTGATCATTCTCACGCAGAGTGGGAATGATCAGGATGGCTACACCACAGAATCAAGCCTCGGGCCAAAACGCCCGAATCCCCGCCACGCCCTGCGCACCGTTTTCCCATGCACGCTGACGTTCGGCGGGGCCGACACCACCGAGCAGAAACACTGGTCTGTTGAAGCCCCTGATCAACTGCGCCGCCATATCCCAACCCAACGGCTGCCCATCCGGGTGGGTTTGCGTGGGCTGAACGGGCGACAGCGTGACGAAGTCCACACCCATCTGCTCAGCCAAGGCCAGCTCCTCGGCATTGTGGCAAGAAGCCGCCAACCAACGAGACGCGGGCAACGGCCGACCGGCGCTAGCGTATTTACGCAATTGCGCGGCAGTCACGTGCCAACCGGCGGAAGGGAAATCTCCCAGCCACTCGAACGGACCTTTGAGCATCAGTTGCGCCTTGCCCGCACACAGACCCGCAGCATCCACCGCCAGATCGCGGTATTGCGGGTCGTAGCCGTTCGGTGCACGCAGCTGAATCAGTTTGATGCCACCGGCGATGGCTTTCTGTATGCCACGCAACAAGGCCGGCGTTTCCAGACCTTCAGGGGTAATCAAGTATTCACCCGGCAAACGGGCCGCCGCGACAATCGGTTGGTTGGCCGCCGGAAACTCATAGTCCGCCAGTTCCCGCGCAGTCACCCAGGCCAAAGGTTGCCCTTCGGCGCCGTGGGGTTCGCCGGTAAAGGCCGAAACTTCCCAGACATCCAGCAACACCTGCTTGTCCGGGTAGTCATGCTGCACTTTGATCAACGGTCGAGCTGCGCTGACCACAATGCCCAACTCTTCCTGCAGCTCACGGGCAAGGGCTGCTTCCACTGCTTCGTCTGCCTCGACCTTGCCACCGGGGAACTCCCAAAGGCCGCCCTGATGCTGGGTGTCGGCACGCCGGGCGATAAGGATCTTGCCGTTGCTATCACGGATAACGGCCGCAGCCACATGTACTCGTTTCACCGCACTACTTCCTCTAAACCAGCCTTCTGCCAGGCCTTGAAGGCCGGCCATTGGTAAATCGTTTCGACATACGCTGCATCGATCGCCGGCAACGTCACCTGATAGGTGCGCAAACGCACGGCAATCGGTGCAAAAAAGGCGTCCGCCAGGCTGACCCGACCAAACAGGAAAGGCCCTGGCTCGGTGGCCGCCGCACGGCATTCAGCCCAGAGTGCCAGCATACGTTCGATATCGGCCTGCACTTCAGGCGGCATCGGCGACAACGGTGCATCGCGACTCAGGTCGAACGGCATGTTGCCGCGCATCCCGAAGAAACCGCTGTGCATTTGCGCGCAAGCGGAACGCGCCTGAGCACGAGCGGCGATGTCGCGCGGCCACAAATCAGCCTCGGGGAAACGCTCGACCAGATACTCGGCAATCGCCAGCGAGTCGGCAATGGTGCCGTGCTCGGTTTTCAGTAAAGGGACTTTGCCGGTCGGCGAATGCTTGAGGACCAACTGATGGGTGTCAGGCTGGTTCAGTTTGATCAGTTCTTCGGTGTAGGTCGCTCCGGCCAGTTCCAGCGCCAAGGCGCCGCGCAAGGACCAGGAGGAATAGAGTTTGTCGCCGATGATCAGGTGGAAGCTCATGTTC
>JAPLSD010000186.1 GCA_026398835.1 Pseudomonas sp. | reverse complement strand
GCGCCAGCTTCGGCCCGGGTCTGCTTGGCCGCTTCGATCAGGTCTTCTTCGCGGTGCACTTCGCGCATGCCGCGACCACCGCCGCCGCCAGCGGCTTTGATGATCACCGGATAGCCGACTTCGCGACCAATGCCGATAGCGGTTTCCGGGTCTTCCGGCAGCGGGCCGTCGGAGCCTGGCACGGTCGGTACGCCGGCGCGCTTCATGGCGTCCTTGGCTGAAACCTTGTCGCCCATCAGGCGAATGGTGTCAGCTTTCGGGCCGATGAAGGCGAAGCCGGATTTTTCGACCTGTTCGGCGAAATCAGCGTTTTCCGCGAGGAAGCCATAGCCAGGGTGAATCGCCGTGGCGCCCGTGACTTCAGCTGCCGCGATGATTGCCGGGATGTGCAGGTAAGACAGGTTGGCAGGTGCCGGACCGATGCAAACGCTTTCGTCGGCCAGACCCAAATGCATCAACTCTTTGTCGGCAGTCGAGTAAACCGCGACGGTCTTGATTCCCATTTCCTTGCAAGCGCGCAGGATCCGCAGGGCGATTTCACCGCGGTTGGCGATCAGGACTTTTTCCAGCTTCGCAGGTTTCAACATCGTTGGCTCTCCGCGGTTCAAACGATGGTGAACAGCGGTTGGTCGTACTCAACCGGCTGGCCGTTTTCTACCAGGATGGATTCGATCACACCGCTGACTTCGGCCTGGATGTGGTTCATCATTTTCATCGCTTCAACGATGCAGATGGTGTCGCCTTTCTTCACGCTCTGGCCAACTTCAACGAAGGCTGGCGAAGTCGGTGCCGGGGTGCGGTAGAAAGTACCGACCATCGGCGACAGAACTACGGTGCCGTTGAGTTTCGGTGCTGCCGGGGCTTCAGCGGCGGCCACTGGAGCAGCGGCGACTGGCGCGGCAACCGGAGCCGGAGCGGCCATCGGAGCGGGTGCGTAAAACTGTTGTGCAGGGGTTTTGCTGTGACGGCTGATCCGTACGGATTCTTCGCCTTCCTTGATCTCGAGCTCGTCGATACCGGATTCTTCCAGCAGTTCGATCAGTTTCTTAACTTTACGGATATCCATGAATCATCAACTCCCAAGGGTCGGTCAGGGGCGTTTAGCTTGTTGTTCAAGCTGTTCCAGGGCGGCCTCCAGGGCCAGTCGATAACCGCTGGCGCCAAGGCCGCAGATCACTCCCACCGCAACGTCGGAGAAGTAAGAGTGATGGCGGAAAGGTTCGCGTTTGTGCACGTTTGACAAATGCACTTCGATGAATGGGATGCTCACCGCCAGCAGCGCGTCACGTAATGCGACGCTTGTATGCGTAAAAGCTGCTGGATTGATCAAAATGAAGTCCACACCTTCGCCGCGTGCGGCATGGATGCGGTCGATCAATTCGTACTCGGCGTTGCTTTGCAGGTAGAGCAAATGATGGCCGGCATTACGGGCCCGCTGTTCCAGATCTTGATTGATTTGAGCCAGGGTTACCGCACCGTAGACGCCCGGTTCGCGGGTGCCGAGCAGGTTCAGGTTGGGGCCGTGCAAAACCAGTAGGGTCGCCATCTGCTGTTCCTTGTTATCTATGTGCAGTTGTCAGAACCCGGCGACTATGCCGCAAAGCCTTTGTGACTGTCCAGTTCTCTGCAATAGCCAGCACGATGCCCGATGTTTGCGCGAAATATATGACCTGCGTATTAAATGTGGTCATTCGCTTTGGCGACACGTTCGGCGAAGTCCGCTGCATTGATCTCGCCGATCACTCTCACGTCTCTGCGTTCGACGCCGTCCTTGCCGAAAAACATCAGCGCGGGTGGCCCGAACAGTTTGTAACGGTCGAGCAGGGCGCGTTGTTCGTGGTTGCTGGCGGTCATGTCGAAGCGAATCAGTCGATAGCCTTTAAGTCGTTCAACGACATTGCTGTCGTTAAGCACCTCATGTTCGATGACTTTGCAGCTGATGCACCAGTCGGCGTACCAGTCGAGCAGCAGCGGGGTGCCGGCAGTTTTGGCTTCGGCGAGGGCGCGATCCAACTCTGCGGGGGTACTGATGGTCTGCCATCCGCTGGCGCTTTGAGCGTGTGCGCCGCCGGCCGAATTGACCGCCAGTGACCCACCGATCGGACTCAACGGATCGGTCTGACCGCTGAGCGCGCCGTACCAGCAGACCAGCGCATAGAACAACAGAAACAACCCCAATAACTGCGCCAGGCGCTGTCGCGGTGCCTTGTAGATGAACTCCAGTGCGCCGAGAAACAGTCCGACACCGGCCGCCAGCAAACCGATCAGCAGCAAGGTGATCTGACCTGGCAGCACTCGACTCAGCAAGCCGACCGCCAGCCCCAGCAGCAGAACGCCGATGGCATTTTTAACGTAGATCAGCCATGAGCCGCTTTTTGGCAGCCAGGCCGCTCCACCAGTGGCGACGAGCAACAATGGCGCGCCCATGCCCAGGCCCAGCACGAAGAGTTTCAGTGCGCCGCCCAACGCATCACCACTGGCGCTTATATAGAGCAGAGCGCCGGCCAATGGTGCCGAGACGCAGGGTGAAACCAACAGGCTCGACACCACGCCCAATACTGCTGCGCCCCACAAGGAACCGCCTTCGGTGCGGTTGGCCACACGGTCCAGACGACTGCTGATGGCGTGGGGCAGTTTCAGTTCGAAGATGCCAAACATGGCCAGGGCAAACACCACGAAAAATAGTGCGAACGGCACCAACACCCAGGCTGATTGCAGGCGTGCCTGGAGATTCAGTTGGGCACCGAACATTCCCATCAGCGCGCCGAGCAAAGCGAAGCAGATCGCCATTGGCAGCACGTAAGCCAGCGACAGATTGAAACCTCGCAAGCCGCCAACCTGACCACGCAGCACCACGCCGGAGAGGATTGGGAGCATTGGCAGCACGCAAGGGGTAAAGGTCAGGCCTAACCCTGCGAGAAAGAACAGCGCCAATTCTCGCCAGTTCCAGTGCGTCTGGTCGCCGGTTGCCGGCGTGTGGGCACCGATCACTGAAGAGGAATTGCCATCGATGCTCAGTCGCTCGGTTTCTGGCGGGTAGCACAGGCCTTTATCGGCACAGCCTTGATACGTGACGGCCAGGGTAAGGGCGCGTTGATCGCCAGTCGTGCGCGGTAGTTCTACATCGAGAATGCCGTGGTAGACCTCGACGTCGCCGAAATACTCATCGTGTTTTTTCTCGCCCTGAGGCAATTGCGCGGCACCCAGCGTGACGTCGGCAGGCTCGGTGCGGAACTGAAAACGATGGCGGTAGAGGTAATAGCCTTCGGTGGCGACGAAGCGCAGCTTGATCGATTGCGGGGTGCTTTCTACCAGACTCAGTTGAAAAGCTTCGCGTACCGGCAGGAAATCGGCGCTGTTATTGATCGAGCCCAGGGTCGAACTGGGACGACTGTCCAGCAGCCCGGCGGCAGTCACCGGCAGGGCGAGCAATAACAGCATCAGGCAGAGCAGACGGCGCATAGCGATCTCGCGTATTGGACGTGTGCGCATGATAGCGGAGTGAGGCGGGGTGTGCAGGAAGAGGGGGAACGATCATGGACCTGAATCTCAGACGCGAAATGCCTGAACAGCTGTATGCAACTGCCCGCCCAACGCCAATAAATGCTCACCCTGGCTGCGTCCTTCACCAATCCTCAGCAAGTTATCCCCACCCAATTGGTGAATCCGCTCACTGTGATCGCGGATTTCACTGACAGCGCCGCTCTGTTGGGCGGTGACATCGGCGATCCGCACGGCGGTGTCGGAAATGGTCTGGATCGCTCCGACGATTTCATCCAGAGCACCGTCGGCCGCTTGTGCCTGATTGGCGGTCGCTTCGGCGTGTTCGACCTGCGCGCGCATGCCTTCTACCGATTGCCGGGCGGCCATTTGCAAGCCGGCGATCAGCGTCTGGATCTCGGCGGTGGCGCCGGCGGTGCGTTGCGCCAGAGAGCGGACTTCTTCAGCGACTACCGCAAACCCTCGACCCATCTCTCCTGCGCGGGCGGCTTCGATGGCGGCGTTCAATGCCAGCAGATTGGTCTGATCGGCGATAGATCGGATGACCGTGAGCACGCCGCCAATAGTCGCCGACTCTTCGGCCAAGTGTTCGATCATCTGCGCGTTGCCTTGCACCTCGCCCACCAAGGCGTGCAATCCCGTGAGACTCAGCCCTATCACTTTCTGACCGTGCTCGACCGCAAGCCCGGCGTAACGGCTGGCGTCGGCAGCCTGGCTGGCATCGCCAGCTACCTGCTGAATAGTGGCCTCCAGTTCGCCCAATGAGTCGCGAATTTGTGCGGTGTCCCCGACTTGGCGTTCGGCGCCGCTGTGCAGACCGCTGCTCAATTCGGCCAAGGCGCGGCTGCTGCCGGCGACCTGTTCGGCGTTTTGCCGGATGGTTCCCACCAGATCAACCAGATACGCCCGCAGCCGATTCAGTGACTCTTCAATATCGTGCAGCTCGCGGTTGGTGGCGCCCAGCTGGATATCCCGGCTGAAATCGCCTTCGGCCCAGGTCGACAAGGCCGGCGCCAGGTTGGTC
Source organism: Pseudomonas sp. (assembly GCA_026398835.1). Taxonomy (GTDB): domain Bacteria; phylum Pseudomonadota; class Gammaproteobacteria; order Pseudomonadales; family Pseudomonadaceae; genus Aquipseudomonas. The sequence goes on along the minus strand of JAPLSD010000186.1, from coordinate 2,244 downwards.
AGCACTCGGGCCAGACGTCGTTGCAAGGTATCGATGAGCAAGGCGATCAACAGGATCAGGCCGATCATCAGCCCCTGGATGATCCGCACTTCCCCCTGAATTTGCCCGTGCTGGGCGCGAACGGCCGGCTCCAGACCGGAAATTGCCTGCTGCACCGCAGTGATTTTGAGGTGAGTGGCGGCGCTGAGGTCGGCGCGTTTCTGGATCTGCTCTCGCGTGCGGCTCAGTTCGGCTGGGTAACGCGTCAGCAGGCTATTGAGTTCGCGCTTGAGACCGATGCCAGTATCTTCGGCGACGCTTTTTTCAGTGTTCGCCAGCCCCATCATGGCGGAGTAGTCGTCGGTGTTCGATTCGCTACTGGCCGTGACGCCCAACAGGGGCAGGGCTTCGAGTTGTTCCGCCTGGGTGCGGATGCTGGCGACTTCACGCTCGACATCCGCCGCCAGCTCGCTGCGACCGCTGCTGACCAATTTGTCCCGGGCCAGCGACAGTTTGGCCAGATGCTGCGACGCCGCCAGCAATGACGGCAGATAACCGGCGGTATTCGGGTTGTTGGCGCCCGTGGCGTATTGGCTGAGCTGTTCCAGGTTGGCGCCCAGCTCACGTTCGGCCTGGAGCAACAATGCTTGTGGATCACCGGCGAGTTTGCCGGCAGCCAGCAGATCGGTCTTGCTGAAGTCATCCAGGCTCGAAAGGCTTGGGCGCAGGCTTTGCGCCAGGTCGGCAGGCAACTCGCCGAGTTCTTTCTGCAGCGTTTCGAGCGATTGGCTGGCCGCACTCAAGCGTAGGGCGTCGCCACTGGCCAGGTAGTCTTCAATATTGCGCGCCACCTGATTCTGGAACTGTTGTGACAGCCCCAGGTAACGTTCCATCAACAGATAGGGTCGCTCCAGCGCCTGTTGCGACCACCAGAGCGTGGCACCGAGTGCGAGGCAAACGGCGACTAACAGGAGGGTGTTGAGATTGGTCAGCAGCTTCAGGCGCATCGAGGGTCTACCAACGACAGAATGGTAAGTGCCTGAAGTTATTGCGTTTCTATTACAGCCTTATGACTGGCTCGGTGGATTCCGATGAAAAAGTGGCACTTTGCTTTTATTGCGGAGCCACATGCACACGATTTCGCCCGGCATGCTTGGCGCAGTACAACGCTTCGTCTGCCTGGCTGGCCATCATCAGGCTGTCGGAATCCTCGCGCAGTGCTACAACGCCGGCGCTGAAGGTGCACCAGAGATCCTGAGGTTGCGCTGGGTAGTGAATCTCGGCAAAGCGTTGACGGATTTCATTGAGCACTTTGTAGGCCGATTCGACATCGGTGTCCGGCATTACAATGGCGAACTCTTCGCCGCCATAGCGCCCGATGAAGTCGGTCTTGCGCAGGCGTTGCTTGAGGAACAGCGCCAGGCTCTTGATCACGCGGTCGCCCATGGGGTGGCCGTGGCTGTCGTTGACCCGTTTGAAGTGGTCGATGTCGAGCATCGCAAAGCTCAATGGCTTACTTTCGCGACGGGCGCGGAAACTGCAGTCTTCGAGCAGTTGCAGGATATGGGTGTGGTTGTACAGGCCGGTCAGGCTGTCGCGGACCATCCGCGCCTTGAGATTGCGCGCTCGGGCTGCGCGGTTGCGCACGGTGGTGATCAGGTGGCGCGGCTTGATCGGCTTGGTCAGGAAGTCGTCACCGCCTTCGCTCATGGCGTCGAGCTGCTTGTCCAGATCGTCTTCGGCCGACAGATAGATGATTGGCACGCTGACATAACGGTCGTTGTGGCGGATCACCTTGGCAAGTTCCGTACCGGTGCAGGCCGGCATGTACATGTCGAGGATGATCAGGTCTGGCTGGAAGTCCGCCAATTCGGCCATCGCTTGAATCGGCTCGATCAGGGTGCGGGTGACAATCCCGGCGCTGTTGAGCAGGCGTTCGGTGTGCAACGCCTGAGCGCGTGAATCATCGATGATCAGCACTTTGTACGGTTCGTATTGGGCGACGCAGGTCAGGACTTCGATTTTTTCCAGCAGGCTCGAGGCTTCGAGGGTGCCCGTCAGAAATTCCTGGCCGCCGGCACGCACGGCCGCGAGACGGGTCGGGGTGTCGGTTTCGAGCAGACTGAAGAACAGCAGTGGCAGTTTGTGCTCAAGGCCTTCCTGGGCTTCGGCCGCCAGTTTCAACCCCATGCCGGTACCACAGAAGTCGACGTCCATGACGATTGCTGCGGGCAGCCGCTCGACCAACGAGGAGCGAAACGCTGC
>JAPLSD010000118.1 GCA_026398835.1 Pseudomonas sp. | reverse complement strand
TCGGTTTCGCCAAACGTGGCGAGGCCAAGGAGTTCATCCGCGCCGGCCATCACGCTCGTGGCGGCAAATTGCCGATCAACCCCCATGGCGGTCAGCTCGGCGAGGCGTATATCCACGGTATGAACGGCGTTGCTGAAGCGGTGCGTCAGGTGCGCGGCACTGCGGTGAACCAGGTCGATGACGTGGAAAACGTGCTGGTGACCGCCGGGACCGGCGTGCCGACCAGTGGCCTGATTCTCGGTTCGGTTTAAGGAGCGGCTCATGTTCGTCGATCTCACCCCCGAACAGCATGCCCTGCGCCATAAGGTGCGGGACTATTTTCAGGACTTGATGACGCCACAGTTGCGTCTGCAATTGCGTGGCAAGGAAGGCGGCGAGCTGTATCACGAAACGGTCCGCAAGATGGGCCGTGACGGCTGGCTGGCAGTCGGCTGGCCCAAAGCTCACGGTGGTCAGGGGTATGCGGCTACCGAGCAGCTGATCTTCTTCGAAGAAGCCAACATTGCCGGCGCGCCGCTGCCGTTCGTGACCATCAGCACGGTCGGTCCGGCGCTAATGGCCCATGGCAGCGAGCTGCAAAAGGCTCGATTCCTGCCTGGCATTGCGGCGGGTGAAATCATCTTTGCCATCGGTTACTCCGAGCCCGATGCCGGTAGCGATCTGGCCGTGCTGAAAACCACCGCACGACTGGACGGTGAGCACTTCGTGGTCAACGGCAACAAACTCTGGACCTCCGGTGCCGAGTCTGCCGACTACATCTGGCTGGCAGCGCGCACCGACCTCGAGCGGCCACGGCATAAAGGCGTGTCGATCCTGATTCTGGACACCCGGGAGCCGGGTTTCTCCAGCACGATCATCCCGACCACCAGCAACCCGACTGCGGCCACCTACTACGACAACGTGCGGGTGCCGCGCGACATGCTGGTGGGTGAGCTGCACGGTGGCTGGAAGCTCATTACCTCGCAGCTCAATCACGAACGATTGGGGCTGGGGGCCTGGTCAGACAAGGTCGTCGGACTGTTTCGCCGGGTTTATCTGTGGGCACGCAGCGCTGATGAACACGGTCGCCGGGCCACCGATAAACCCTGGGTGCGCAGCAGTCTGGCCGAGTGTTATGCGCGACTGGAGGCCATGCGCCTGATCAATCTGCGTATCGCCGCGGACCTGGAGCACGAGCGCATGGACATCGCGTTGGCCTCGACCACCAAGGTCTACGGCTCGGAATCAGCGATCGAAATTCTGCGCAAGCTTTCCAACATTGTCGGGGCCAACGGCCTGGTGCGTGGCGACTCGGCAGCGGCACTGCTGCAGGGCGAGCTGGAGTATGAGGTCCGCGCCTCGGTGACCCTCACGTTCGGTGGCGGCACCAACGAAATCCAGCGCGAGCTGATCGCCCAGTTCGGTCTGGGAATGCCACGAACCCAACGCTGACAGCACGGTTCGCTGTACGGCCATAACAATAAATCAGGTTCCTGTCGCCCCGGCGCTGTCCGGGGCAAGGCAGAGGGTGAAGACATGAGCGCGATTGATCAATTCCGGCAGCAAACACGCACTTGGCTAGAAGCCAATTGCCCAGAGTCGCTACGCACGGCAACCCCCGAGGGTGAGTTGGTCTGGGGCGCCAGCAAGGTCGATTTCCCCAGTGCCGATGCACAGCTGTGGTTCGAGCGCATGCGCGACAAAGGCTGGTTCTGCCCGCAATGGCCCATTGAGTACGGCGGCGCCGGGTTGACCCCGGAATACAATGCGGTGCTCGAAAGCGAATTACGCCGACTCAAGTGCCGTCCACCGCAGATCAACCTGGGCATCTGGATGCTCGGGCCAGTGTTGCTGGAGTTTGCCAGCGAGGAACAGAAGCGCAGGTTGCTGCCACCCATGACCCGCGGTGAAATCCGCTGGTGTCAGGGTTTTTCCGAGCCCAATGCCGGCTCCGACCTGGCCAGCCTGAAGATGTCGGCGCGCGATGCCGGCGATCACTTCGTAGTTGATGGCACCAAGATCTGGACCTCCTACGGCGATAAATCGGACTGGATGTATGCCTTGGTCCGTACCGATCCGGCGGCGCCCAAACATCTGGGCATCAGTCTGATCGTGCTGGACATGCGCAGCCCCGGTGTGAGCGTTGCACCGATTGATTTGATCAGCGGCAAATCGGTGTTCTGCCAGGTGTTTTTCGATGGGGTCAAGGTGCCCAAGAGCCAACTGATCGGCCCGCTCAATGGCGGCTGGAATCTGGCCAAGCGGCTGCTTCAACACGAACGCAGCGCGATGTCGAAATTCGGCGAATTCAGCTTGCCGACGCATTTCCACCTGCTACCACTGATTCGCCAATACCTGCCTGAACCTGCAACGCCGTCCGAGCATGCCCTGCATGCCCGTGCAGTGACCTGCGCCATGGATGAGCACGCTTACAACCTGACGGTGCAACGCATGGGTGAGGAGGCGCGGGCGGGCCAGGACATCAGTGGGCTGATGTCGATCATGAAACTGGTGCACACCGAACAGGAACGCGACAAGTTCGAGGTCCTGCTCGATGCCCTCGGCTATCGCGCACTGGGCTGGGATGACGAGGCATTCACCGCGCAGGAACAGGCGATCACCCGAGCCTGGCTGAACAGCTTTGCCCTGACGATCTCCGGCGGTGCGTCGGAGATCCAGCTCAATGTCATCGCCAAGCGGGTCCTCGGCCTGCCGGATGCGAAGTGAGGAATGTGACCATGAACCTGTTGTATAGCGAAGAACATCGTCTATTGGCCGACAGCGCCCAGGATTTCCTGGCCGCGCGCAGCCCGGTATCACTGCAACGGCGCCTGCGCGATGAGGCGAGCAATGACGGTTTCGATCAGCAACTGTGGCAGGACGCCGTGGCGTTGGGCTGGAGCGCGATTCCGTTTCCGGAGAGCCTTGGCGGGCTGGATTTTGGTTGCATGGGCCTGGGGCCGGTGTTCGAGGCCATGGGTCGCAACCTGTCGGCCTCACCGCTGTTGTCCAGCGTGGTACTCAGCGGCTCGCTCGTGCATCTGGCCGGGACACCTGCGCAACAGGATCGCTGGTTGAGCGCACTGATCAGCGGCGAGCGACGCATGGCCCTGGCGTTGGATGAACGTCCACGTCATGCGCCGTTGCAGACGGCGCTCAAGGCCGAAGCGGACGGTGAGGGTTTTCGGCTCAGCGGTCAAAAGTATTTCGTGATCGACGGCATCGCTGCCGACGCGTATGTGGTCGCCGCCCGCACCAGCGGCCAACCGGGTGAAACTCAGGGCATCAGCCTGTTTGTGCTGGAGGCGGATGCGCCAGGGTTGAGTGTCAGCGCATTGCCGTTGATTGACTCGCGCAATCATGCGCGGTTGTGCCTGGACCAGGTCCGGGTCGGTCCGCAGAACATGCTGGGGGCGGTCGGTGAAGCCTGGCCAGTGCTCGCCAATGCACTCGATCGCGGTTGCGCCTGCCTGGCAGCCGAGTTGCTTGGGGCAGCACAGATACTTTTTGAAAACACCCTCGATTACTTGAAGACCCGCGTGCAATTCGATGCCCCGATCGGTTCGTTTCAGTCGTTGCAACACCGTGCGGCCAAACTTTATGTCGACTTGGCACTGGCCCGTAGCGCCGTCACGGCCGGCCTGGCAGCCCTCGACGATGCAGGCCTGAACGACGCCGAACGTGGCCGTCTGGTCAGCCTGGCCAAGTGGAAGGCGGGCGAAGCCGCGGCCAGGGTCAGCAATGAAGCGGTGCAAATGCATGGCGGAATCGGCGTGACCGATGAGCTGGATGTGGGGTTGTTCCTCAAGCGCATTCGCGTGGCTCAAGCCTGCCTCGGTGACAGTGACTATCACTGTGAACGCTATTCGGCCCTCGACCAGACCCGTGGCTAGTGCCTAGTGCATGGGGACGCTCGCTGTTTCGGAGAATAATAAGATGATGGTTGAACAGTGGCAGCGCGACTGGCAGCAGTTGATCAGCGCAGGCTCGCCTTTTGAAGTGGTGACACCGGTCGACGCTGGCCCGAAGTATTTTCGGCATGCCGCAAAGAATCTGTTGGCGGCAATCGATGTTGGCCGGACACATGGCGGGCGAGAGTTTCTGATCTGGGAGCAGCAACGCCTGACGTTCGATGAGTTCTTCGAACAGGTCGATCGGCTGGCCGGGCAATTAGTACACCGCTTTGATCTGCGTCCAGGTGCGCGGGTGGCCATCGCCATGCGTAACCAGCCAGCCTGGCTGGTGGCGTTTGTGGCCGTGCAGCGTTGCGCGGCGGTGTGTGTCCCGCTCAATAGCTGGGGGCTGCGTGAAGAGTTGTTCCATGGGTTGGAGGACAGCGGCGCCAGTCTGCTGTTGTGCGATGAGCCGCGTCTGCAATTGCTTTCGCAGGACCTGACTGAGCAAGGCCTGGCGACCATCGTGGTCGGACTGAGTGAAGAAAGACCGCTCGAACCCCATTGTCATCGCTACGAAACCCTGTTGGCGGCGCCCGTACTGAGCGCACCAGAGGTGCAGATCGATGCCGATGACCCGGCGCTGATTCTCTATACCTCCGGCACCACCAGCCGGGCAAAGGGTGTGCTGTCGAGCCATCGTGCGGTGTGCCAGGCGCTGACTGCCCTGGAGTTTCAGGGTGCATTCTGCGCAGTGAGTTCGCCGGAACGCATCAATGTGGTGATCAACAGTGGCTATGCGCCGACCAACCTGATGGCGGTTCCGTTGTTCCATGTCAGCGGTTTGCACGCGCAGTTTCTGTTGGCGTTGCGTAATGGCCGGCGGCTGTTGCTGATGTACAAGTGGGATGTCAACAAGGCCTTCGAACTGATTCGCACCGAGCGTTGCACGCAGTTCAATGGCGCGCCGGTGATGATGCAGCAATTGCTTGGATCGCCGCGCTTTGGCACCGAAGAGACCGCCAGCCTGTTTGGCTTGGGCCTGGGTGGTGGGGCGCCTTCGAGCAGCCTGCTGGCCCACCTGACCCAGCGCAAACCCGAAGCCATCGGCGGCAGTGGTTATGGCCTGACCGAAAGTAATGGCATTGGCGCGGCCATCGGCGGCGACCAGTTTGTCTACAAGCCCACGTCGGTCGGCTGGCCGTTACCGATTGTCGAGGTACGCATTGGCGAAACCCCCCATCAGCCGTTGCCAAACGGTGTCAGTGGGCTGATCTGGCTGCGCTCGCCGACCCTCATGAGCGCTTATTGGAACCAGCCACACGCGACCGCGCAAACGCTGCAGGATGGCTGGCTCGACACCGGTGATATCGGTCTGCTCGATGAAGAGGGGTTTCTCTACATCACCGATCGGGCCAAGGACCTGATCAACCGAGGTGGCGAGAAAATTTCAGCGGCCGAGGTTGAATCCTGTGCCTGTGAAATGCCTGGCGTCATCGAAGCGGCGGCCTTTGCCATGGCTGATGAAGTGCTCGGCGAGGTGCTGGTGCTGGTGATTCGCAGTGACGGTGAAACGGCACCGTCGAGCGCTGAGGTGCAAGATTTTATCGCCACTCGTCTGGCCGCGTTCAAGGTCCCGGCGCAGGTCCACAGCCAGCGTCAACCCTTGCCCCGCAACGCCTCGGGCAAGTTGCTCAAAGCCACGCTCAAGGAATTATTGGTCACGGCATGACCCTAGTCTTTCCGGACGATGCCCTCGACCGCAGAAAGCGAAGAATGAACTTACACCCAGAAAGCCTTACCCGCGTAGGAGGCAATACATGAAAATAACAAAAACAGGCGTGATGCTCGTAGCCGCCGTGGCAGTCAATGCCGGGATGCTCACCAGCGCATATGCCCAGGTCAGCCCTGAAGAAGCCGCGAAGCTGGGCAAGGAATTGACCTGTGTCGGAGCCGAGAAAGCCGGTAATGCCGACGGCACTATTCCGCCGTACACCGGCAAATACCTGGGTGAGGTGCCAGGCTGGAACCATGTGAAGTTTTCCGGGGATCAACCGGTCGACCCTTATGCCGCCGAAAAGCCGGTGGTGGTGATCACCGCGCAAAACATGAGCCAGTACGAGGCCCATCTCACTGATGGCCAGAAGGCCCTGTTCAAGCGTTACCCGGCTACCTACAAGATGAATATCTATCCGGGGCACCGTGATTTCCGTTATCCGGATTATGTCTGTGCACGGGTGATGAAAAATGCCCTGAGCGCCAAGCTGGTGGATGACGGGATGGGTATCCAGGGGCTCGGTCAGGTTCCGTTCCCAATCCCGAAAAGTGGTATGGAAGTGCTGTGGAACCATCAGTTGCCGGCC
>JAPLSD010000640.1 GCA_026398835.1 Pseudomonas sp. | reverse complement strand
CTGCCCGCCGGGCCTTGAGCTGTCGCTGGACGACCTGCAGCGCGATCTGGACCGGCGCAAGCCCGGCACCAGCCGCCACACCACCCAGCGCCAGGAAGCCGACGAAGTCGAAATCCTCTCCGGGGTATTCGAAGGCCGCACGACCGGTTGCCCGATCGGTCTGCTGATCCGCAACACCGACCAGAAGTCCAAGGACTACTCGGCGATCAAGGATCTGTTCCGTCCGGCCCATGCCGACTACACCTACCATCACAAATACGGCGAACGCGATTATCGCGGCGGCGATCGAAATCCCGTTCAAGACCTGGGATTCGGTGGAAGAGAACGCCTTCTTCAGCCCCGATCCGGACAAAGTGCCGGAACTGGAAGCCTACATGGACCAACTGCGCCGTGATCAGGACTCGGTCGGCGCGAAGATCACCGTTGTCGCTGAAGGCGTGATGCCGGGTCTGGGCGAACCTATTTTCGACCGCCTCGACGCCGAACTGGCCCATGCGCTGATGAGCATCAATGCGGTCAAGGGGGTGGAAATCGGCGCCGGTTTCGCCAGCGTTGCCCAGCGCGGCACCGAGCACCGTGACGAGATGACCCCGGAAGGTTTCCTCAGTAACAATGCTGGCGGCATTCTCGGCGGCATCTCTTCGGGTCAGCCGATCGTTGCGCACCTGGCGCTCAAGCCGACCTCGAGCATCACCACACCGGGCCGCTCCATCGACGTACACGGAAACCCGGTGGACGTCATCACCAAGGGCCGCCACGATCCGTGCGTCGGCATCCGCGCCACGCCGATCGCCGAAGCGATGATGGCCATCGTGCTGATGGACCACCTGCTGCGCAATCGCGGGCAGAACGCGGACGTGCGCGTGAGCACGCCGGTGCTGGGCCAGCTGTAATGGCAACCCTCAAAGCCTCCACGGTCTGACGGCCGTGGCGGCGCTTGCGTACTGGCGGTTATCCAGTTTCTATCTGTTCTATTTCGCCTTGCTCGGTTCGACGGCGCCGTTTCTGGCGCTGTATTTCGATCACCTGGGCTTTTCCAGTGCGCGCATTGGTGAGCTGGTGGCGATCCCGATGCTGATGCGCTGCGTAGCGCCGAATATCTGGGGCTGGCTCGGTGACTACACCGGGCGCCGACTGGCGATCGTGCGCTTTGGTGCGGTCTGCACACTGTTGACCTTCTCACTGATCTTTGTCAGCAAAAGCTATGCCTGGCTGGCGATGGTCATGGCGCTGCATGCGTTCTTCTGGCACGCGGTGTTGCCGCAATTTGAGGTCATCACCCTGGCGCACTTGAATGGCCAGACCTCCCGTTACAGCCAGATCCGCTTATGGGGTTCCATCGGTTTTATCATCACAGTGGTCGTTCTTGGGCGCTTGTTCGAATGGCTGAGTCTGGACATCTATCCGGTGACACTGGTGGTGATCATGGCCGGGATTGTCGTCAGCAGCGCCTGGGTGCCGAATGCCCAGCCAGCCCAGGGCAACCGTCTGGCGGGCGAGGGGTTTCTCAAGCAATTGCGCAGCCCCGGCGTGTTGGCGTTTTATGCTTGCGTGGGGCTGATGCAGATGAGTCATGGACCGTATTACACCTTCCTGACCCTGCACCTTGAGCGACTGGGTTATACCCGTGGTTTGATCGGCATGCTCTGGGCCGTGGGCGTTGTCGCTGAAGTACTGATGTTCCTGGCCATGAGCAAGATTCTGGCGCGCTTCTCGGTGCGCCGAGTGTTGATGGCAAGTTTCCTGCTGGCCGCATTGCGCTGGCTGTTGCTCGGCTCCTTTGCCGAGTTTTTGTGGGTGCTGCTGTTTGCTCAAGTGCTGCACGCGGCCACCTTCGGCAGCTTTCACGCGGCTGCCATCCATTTCGTGCAACGTAGCTTCGGCGCTCGTCAGCAAGGTCAGGGGCAGGCGTTGTACGCCGCGCTGGCCGGCACTGGCGGCGCGCTGGGCGCGTTGTATTCCGGTTACAGTTGGAATGCTCTGGGGGCGACGTTGACCTTTAGTATTGCCAGCCTCGCAGCGCTGGCTGCAGCCGTTATCATTGCCACACGCATGCAAGAGGACAGGCCATGAGCCTTACCCGTGAACAGCTAGCCCTGGAAATCATCGAAGCCGGGCGTTTTCTCTATGGTCGCGGCTGGTCGCCGGCCACCAGCAGCAATTACTCGACTCGCCTGTCGCCCAGCGAAGCCTTGCTGACCGTTTCCGGCAAGCACAAAGGTCAGTTGGGTCTGGATGACGTTTTGGCCACCGATCTGTCCGGCAATAGCCTGGAACCGGGTAAGAAGCCTTCTGCCGAAACACTGTTGCACACCCAGCTCTACAGCTGGCGCCCGGAGATCGGCGCGGTGTTGCACACGCACTCGGTGAATGCCACCGTGCTGTCGCGGCTGACCGCTGAAGATTTTATCGAGTTCGAAGACTACGAATTGCAAAAGGCGTTTAGTGGTATCTCCACTCACGAGTCCAGAGTGCGGGTCCCTATCTTCGATAACGATCAGGATATTGCTCGCCTGGCCACCAAGGTGCAGCCTTGGCTTGAGGCACATCCCGATTGCGTGGGCTACCTGATTCGCGGCCATGGTCTCTACACCTGGGGCGCGCGGATGAGCGATGCGCTGCGGCAGATCGAAGCTTTTGAGTTTTTGTTCGAGTGCGAGTTGAAGACCCGCTCGGTGCTTAACCGTTAACGCTTACTTCTTCTGAAGTAGCCCACTGTCTGATGAAACGCACCCCTGACCGGTCTGTAAAAACCGGAAGGCGATGCTGATACCGAGGAGTTGCCAGTATGAGCAGCCTGTCCGTTTACCACGAATCCAGCCCGGAACTGCCGAACAAGGTTCTGACCCATTTCGACGACATTGCCTCGACTCTGGCCGAAAAAGGCGTGTGTTTCGATCGCTGGCAAGCCGCTACAAAGATTCAGCCCGGGGCTAGCCAGGAAGAAGTGATCGCTGCCTATCAGGAGCAAATTGATAAACTGATGACCGAACGTGGTTACATCACCGTCGATGTCGTCAGTCTCAACAGTGATCATCCGCAAAAAGCCGAGCTGCGTGCCAAGTTCCTCGATGAGCACCAGCATGGCGAAGACGAAGTACG
>JAPLSD010000602.1 GCA_026398835.1 Pseudomonas sp. | reverse complement strand
GGATTTTTTCAGCGATCAGCAGCTTGAGCCACAGATAAGCCAGCGGGGCGCTTTCACACTCTATCAAGTGGGCTCTATTGCATTGTGGTGTGGGGACTTCTTTGCCTTGAGCGCTGAGGATGTAGCTGATTGCGCAGCGGTGTACGACCGGGCAGCGCTGATTGCCTTGCCGCCGGAAATGCGCGAGCGATACGCTGCTCATCTGAACCAGATCTTGCCATCGGGGTGTCAGGGTTTGCTGATTACGCTGGACTACGACCAGATGCAAATGAGCGGGCCACCCTTTGCGGTGGTCGATGCTGAAACAAGAAGCCTGCTTGGCGATCATTGGCAGCTTCGAGTCGAGGAAGAGCGAGACGTCCTCGGTGAGAGCTGGAAGTTCCTCCAGAGCGGTGTCTCACGCCTGGATGAGCGGGTTTATCGACTGCTAAAAAACTGACCCACACTGCAAGTGTTGGCGTGGTCGATTTCTCTGCCAACGCAAAAGGGCGACTTGCGTCGCCCTTTTGGAATTAAGACTAACTATTAGCCACGACGACGCAGTGCGTCGATGCGCTCTTCCAGCGGCGGATGGCTCATGAACATGCGAGCCAGGCCCTGTTTGATGCCGCCATTGATGCCGAAAGCGCTCAAGGTGTCCGGCATGTGTACCGGCAAGCCTTGCTCCGAGCGCAGGCGCAGCAGAGCGCCGATCATTGCGTTGGTGCCGGCCAGGCGGGCACCGGCTTCGTCTGCGCGGAATTCGCGTTTGCGCGAGAACCACATGACGATCGCGCTGGCCAGGAAGCCCAATACCAGTTCGGCGAAGATGGTCGCCACGTAGTAGGCGATGCCTTGGCCTTCTTCGTTCTTGAAAATCACCTTGTCGACGAAGTTGCCGATGATTCGCGCGAAAAACATCACGAAGGTGTTCACCACGCCTTGTACCAGCGCCAGTGTCACCATGTCGCCGTTGGCCACGTGGCCGATTTCGTGGGCCAGCACGGCTTTCACTTCATCGGGCGAAAAACGCTCAAGCAAACCCTGGCTGACAGCGACCAGCGCGTCGTTCTTGTTCCAGCCGGTGGCAAAGGCGTTAGCCTCGTAGGCCGGAAAAATCCCGACTTCGGGCATCTTGATTCCGGCTTCCCGAGACAGTTGCTCGACGGTTTGCAGCAACCATTGTTCATGGCGAGTACGTGGCTGGCTGATGATTTGGGTGCTGGTGCTCATCTTCGCCATCCACTTGGAGATGAACAGCGAGAACAAGGAACCTGCGAAACCAAAGACCGCACAGAAAACCAGCAGCTGATTGAGGTTGAGGTCAACCCCGTTGGCCGCCATGAACCCGTTGAAGCCGAAAAGGCTCAGGGTGATGCTGGCAATCAGCACGACCGCCAGGTTAGTGGCCAAAAACAGCAAGATGCGCATCATGGTTGTAGAAATCTCCTCATGCTAAATATGTAGCGTACTGCGGGGTATATAAGGCGCTGCACCAGGCTATTCAACCGGGTGACTATTTCAAACTGTGTCTTACAGTCAGATATTAGACGCTTGTAGGGCTTTTCTGATGTTGATCAGGCCTGGGTTTGACAGCTCTTTTGCGTTGCGGGTCCCGTCGCTGTTGGGTGTGCATGGCAGACCATAGAAACATAAGGGCGCAGGAGGGTAGGTGTTGTACGGGAAATAAAGATGTGTTGCTGAATTAATCACCGTGCGACTTCGCAAAAAGTCGCACGGTAAAACAGCGCTTACTGGCGATAGGACTTCAGGAAATTCCCGATCCGGCCAATGGCCTGGTCCAGGTCATCCAGTCGTGGCAGCGTCACGACGCGGAAGTGGTCCGGCCATGGCCAGTTGAAAGCGGTGCCCTGGACCACCAGCAGCTTTTCCGAGAGCAGCAGATCGAGAACGAATTTTTCATCGTTGTGGATCGGGCAAACTTTCGGGTCGATCCGAGGGAAGGCGTACAGCGCGCCCATCGGTTTGACGCAGCTGACGCCAGGAATGTCGTTGAGCAGCTCCCAGGTACGGTTGCGCTGTTCCAGCAGGCGGCCTGCCGGCAGGACCAGGTCATTGATGCTCTGATAGCCGCCGAGGGCGGTCTGGATCGCGTGTTGGCTCGGTACGTTGGCACACAGGCGCATGTTGGCCAGCATGTCGATGCCTTCGATGTAGCTCTGGGCATTGTGTTTAGGGCCGGAAATGGCGACCCAGCCAGAGCGGAAGCCCGCCACGCGATAGGACTTGGACAGGCCATTAAAGGTCAGGCAGAGCAGGTCCGGGGCCAGCGAAGCGGTGCAAATATGCACGGCATCGTCGTAAAGAATCTTGTCGTAGATTTCGTCGGAGAACACCACCAGGTTGTGCTGACGGGCCAGTTCAAGCATGCCCAGCAGGACTTCTTTGGAGTACACCGCACCGGTCGGGTTGTTCGGGTTGATGATCACCATGGCTTTGGTGTTCGGAGTGATCTTGGCTTTGATGTCGGCCAGATCCGGCCACCAGTTGGCTTGCTCGTCGCACAGGTAATGCACCGGATTGCCGCCGGCCAGGGTCACGGCTGCGGTCCACAGCGGGTAGTCGGGTGCCGGGATCAGCACTTCGTCACCGTTGTTGAGCAGGGCCTGCATCGACATCACGATCAGCTCGGAAACGCCGTTACCCAGATAAATATCTTCAATGCCGACGCCTTCTACCTGCTTTTGCTGGTAGTACTGCATGACGGCCTTGCGAGCGCTGAACAGGCCCTTGGAGTCGCTGTAGCCTTGCGCAGTCGGCAGGTTGCGGATGACGTCCTGAAGGATTTCGTCCGGTGCTTCGAAACCAAAGGGCGCCGGGTTGCCGATGTTCAGCTTGAGGATGCGATGGCCTTCCTCTTCCAGGCGTTTGGCGTGCTTGAGCACTGGGCCGCGAATGTCATAACAGACGTTGGCGAGCTTGTTCGATTTGCTGACCTGCATGGCGATGTGTTCCTGAAAATGAACGATCCAGGCGGTGTTTGAACTACCGTACTGGGAATCCTGCGTTTTCACACAGGCCTGTAACCGGCGTCGCAGCGTGAAAATCCGTTTGAATGCGCGTTACACGGCTGCCAGACTGGCGTTTAACGAGGCGCAATCATACGTGCCGCCCGATCCGTGGAAAAGATACAGATCAGGCTTTTTCAGTTGCAGAGGTAAGACAATGGATAAGTTGGAAAAAACCCTTGAAGAATGGCGCGACATGCTCGACCCGGAGCAGTACAACGTTTGTCGCCTCAAAGGCACCGAGCGACCGTTCTCGGGCAAGTACAACGACACCAAAACCGACGGTGTTTTTCACTGCATTTGCTGCAATGAGCCACTGTTCGACTCTAAGGCGAAATTTGATTCTGGCTGTGGCTGGCCAAGCTTCTACGAACCTATCGGCGAAAGCGCGATGGTCGAAATTCGCGATGTGAGTCACGGCATGGTTCGTACCGAAGTGGTCTGCGCCAAGTGCGATGCGCATTTGGGGCATGTGTTCCCTGATGGTCCGCCACCCACTGGTTTGCGCTATTGCATCAACTCGGTGTGCCTGGATCTGGTGCCTCGGGCCTGATAACGCCCCTGCGTGATTGTGTGATTGTGTGATTGTGTGATTCTGCAATTTACGGGTGTGTTCGTCCTTCGTACCTGTAATTAAATTGCACACAATTCAATTGCTCGCTATGTTTATCTTTCATTTCCGTTTCAGGAGCCTGCGCCATGACCGATAACCTGCTGAATATCCCGTGTATCACCATCAAAGGTGAGCAAAAGACTCTGGCCGACTTTGCTGGCAAAGCGGTTTTGGTGGTCAATACGGCGAGCCAGTGCGGTTTCACGCCGCAATACAAAGGTCTGGAGGAGCTTTGGGAGAGTTACAAGGACCAGGGACTGGTGGTGCTTGGCTTTCCGTGTAATCAGTTCGGCAAACAGGAGCCGGGGAATGAAGGGGCCATTTCCGAGTTTTGCGAGTTGAATTTTGGTGTCAGCTTCCCACTGTTCAAAAAAATCGAAGTCAATGGCAGCGACGCCCATCCGTTGTTCGTGCAGTTGAAGAAGCGCGCTCCTGGTCTGCTCGGCACTCAACGCATCAAGTGGAACTTCACCAAGTTCCTGATCGGCAAGGACGGCCAGGTCGTCAAACGTTTTGCTCCGGCGACCAAGCCGCAGGATCTGACGAGCGAGATTGAAGCGTTGCTGAAATGAATGAGCTGTCAGCCGATTCGCTCAAGCTCGACAGCCAGCTGTGCTTCAAGCTGTACGCCGCTTCCCGGGCAGTCATTCGCGCCTACAAGCCGATGCTCGACCAGTTGGGGCTGACCTATCCGCAATATCTGGCAATGCTGGTGTTGTGGGAGTGGCAGGACTCGCCGCCCGAGCAACCGACGGTGAAGGCCCTTGGTGAACGGCTGGCCCTGGACTCAGGGACGCTCACGCCGCTGCTCAAGCGTCTTGAACAGATGGCGTTGGTGCAGCGCCAGCGTTCGGCGCGCGATGAGCGTGAGGTGCACTTGAGTCTGTCTGGAGCCGGATCAGTCCTGCGCGAGCAGGTCGTGCCGCTCAAGGCGCGGCTGTTGTGCGACAGCGGTGTCGATCTGGATCGCTTGAGTGAGCTGCGTAGCGGTCTGGACCAGCTATTGGGACAGATCAAAGCGCTGTCGTAACGGGCACCCAAAGGTCAAGCAGGGCAGCCAGCTCTTCGCGCCGGAACGGTTTAGCCAGATAGTCGCTCATGCCGGCCGCGCGGCAGCGCTCTCGCTCCTCGGGCATGGCGTTGGCGGTCAGTGCGACGATCGGCAGGTCTGGCCAGCGACCACTACGGCGGATCTGCCGGCTGGCTTCATAGCCGTCCATGACCGGCATGTTGCAGTCCATTAACACCAGATCGAAACTGCTGTGCTCAAGCAGGTCAAGGGACTCGGCACCATGTGCTGCCACAGTCACTTTGCAGCCAAGCTTGCTGAGCATTCCTTTTGCCACGAGCTGATTGACCGGGTTGTCTTCCACCAACAGGATGCGTGCCCGCCGCTGGGGTGACAAGTTTTCCAGCTGTGCGTCGTTGATGGTGGTGGTCTCGGACTGCAAGGCCCGTCGCAAGGTTTGATACAGCGCGTTGCGTGCCAGTGGTCGTGCCTGTTGCTGCAACGGCGCCAGAGCGCTGGCTTGTTCGGTGGGCATGAAATTGCCGTAAGCGGTCACCAGCAGAATCGGTGCCTGGAGGGTGGGACGTATCCCGAACAGGCATTCAGGGCAGTCGGTGATCAACAGATCAGGTGTGAGCCCGATCAGCGAGTCGTCGATGCTGCGTTGTTGATAGTCCAGTCCCCAGCCAGGCAGCAAACTGTTGAGTAGTTCAGCCAGACCGCTGCTGGCGGCGGTGATCGCGATGACGCTCCCTCGCAGTGGCACCGGAGTAGCAGCCGGGGTATGGCAAGGCAACGGCAGATCTGCGCAGAACTGACTGCCGAAACCCGCCTCTGAACTGATGGTCAGGCGGCCCTGCATGGCCTCGCAAAGGTTGTACGTCAGGGCGAGCCCCAGACCAGTGCCGCCGAACTGACGGGTGATGCCGGCTCCCGCTTGGGTGAAAGGCTGGAAAATTTTAACCTGGGCGTCCTGCGCGATACCGATGCCGGTATCGCAGACCTCGATTCTCACACCGCCTTCATGAGTGCTCAGGCGTACATCGACGCGGCCGAAACGGGTGAACTTCAGGGCATTGGACAAGAGATTGCTGACGATCTGTCGTACCCGTGTCGGATCCCCCAGTACCAATGTCGGAAACTGTGGGTCGATCAGGCAGGCCAGTTCGACGCTTGGCGCGGCGTTCTGCGACAACAGGTTGGCCGTGTCCTCGACCAGTACGCCGAGGTCGAAGGGGATGTGTTCAAGCTCCAGTTGACCGGCATCGAACTTCGACAGGTCGAGAATATCGTTGAGTAACTCCACCAATACCTTGCCGGAGTCGTGGGCAATCGACAGTTGCTGCTGTTGTTCGGCATTCATCGGGCTGTCCAGAGACAGGGCGATCATCCCCAGCAACCCGTTGAGCGGAGTGCGAATTTCATGACTCATATTGGCCAGGAACACCGAGCGTGCCTCAGCCATGTCGAGTGCGGTGCTGCGGGCTATTTCGAGTTCGTCGTTGGACAGGCTCAACCGGTTGTTGATTGCTTTCAGTTCGGCGGTGCGCGCGGAGACGATGTTCTCCAGTTGCCCGAGATAATCGGTTAAACGGTTCTCGGCATTGCGTCGTTGCTGAATCTCGGTGGCCATGTTTTCGAATTGCTGGTTGGCGACTTTGACCAGTACGCCGATTTCGTCGTTTTCATGGCCCTGCGGAAAATCCAGTCGCCCCTGGTCGCTGCTTCGGGGGTCGCTGCCGCTGAGTTCGCGGATAACCCGAACCAAGGGTTTGGTCAGCATGACGTAAAAGAGTGCCAGTAGAATTCCAGTCAAGATCAGGCTGCGGACGAAGCCGTTGAGCAGAGTGACTTCGGCCCTGCGCAGGAAGCGGCTGCCGAATGCGTAGGTATCAACCTCCAGTTGCAAGGTGCCGAGGGATTCGTCGGGCATGTGATCGAGATAGAGCCGATCTTCGAACTGCCGTTCGGCGCCGAAGAGGAAGTCGCTGATCAGCCGATAGCCGCTTTCCATTCCAGGGCGTTTTACGCTGGCAAGGGTCGTGTTGTGGTTATCAGTCAGTTGCGCGCTGATGACTGCGGGGGAGCGGAGCAGACCGAGGGTCAGCTCTTGGGCGAGCTCGGCGTCGATGTTGTAGGCGATCCGCGAGGCCGGGTTATGGCTGATTTCCAGAAGAGAGAGTATTTCCCGGTTGATGGAGGCGTCTTCGCTGGCATAATCGATGCCGATTTGCAGCAGACTGAGCAGGGTTCCGAGAATGAAACCGACCAGCACAGTTAGCCTGGCTTGTTTATAAGACAGGCGGTTGGTGAACTTAATATCCATGGGGGGCTGAACCAATTCCGTTTCCCTTCGCTGATCAAGCATAGCTGATCGGCAGTGATTATCGGCAGGACCTGACATCAGTCGGCCATTCAGC
>JAPLSD010000809.1 GCA_026398835.1 Pseudomonas sp. | reverse complement strand
CTGTCGGGAAGCTTGAGCATGAGCCCGTCGCAACGGGTCCAGCGCCAACTGCCTTGGGCCGAGTTCGTCAACGGCCAGGTTCAACGTCTACCGGATACTGCGCACTGATGCCAGACAGGTCACGCCAACAAAGCGGAAAGGATGCCGAAAGCCAAGCGCTCAAGCACCTCCAACAACAAGGTCTGCGCCTGCTGGCGCAGAACTGGTTGTGCAAACGTGGCGAGCTTGATCTGGTCATGCTTGATGGCGATACAGTAGTATTCGTCGAAGTCCGTTACAGACAACACACGCAATGGGGTGGCGCACTCGGCAGCATTGATGCACGCAAGCGCCAGAAGCTGATACTCGCCGCGCAGTATTTTCTGCAGCGCGAGTCGCGCTGGGCCAATCACCCCTGCCGTTTCGATGTGGTCGCCATAGACGGCGCCATCGGCACAACACCTCATTTGAACTGGCTACGGAATGCCTTTGACAGCTGATCGAAGCGCTCAAACCGAGCTGGACATTTTCACTTAACCAATTTTGCTCTTTGCTTTGCGGGCTGCACATTCATGTGCCGGAAAGCCGCGCCACTTAAGGTCACACAGATGGACATGCAATCCCGAATTCGCCAGCTTTTTCAGGCCAGTATCGACACCAAGCAACAGGCGATGGACGTACTTGCACCGCACATCGAGCAAGCCAGTCAGGTGATGGTCAATGCCCTGCTCAATGAGGGCAAAATGCTCTCCTGCGGCAACGGCGGCTCTGCGGGTGACGCACAGCATTTTTCGTCAGAACTGCTTAACCGCTTCGAGCGCGAGCGCCCGAGCCTGCCAGCCATCGCGCTGACCACCGACAGCTCGACGATTACCTCGATTGCCAACGACTACAGCTACAACGAAATCTTCTCAAAACAGATCCGCGCCCTCGGCCAACCTGGCGATGTTTTGCTGGCGATTTCTACCAGTGGCAACTCGGCGAACATTATTCAAGCGATCCAGGCCGCACATGATCGCGAAATGATTGTCGTAGCATTGACCGGACGCGATGGCGGCGGCATGGCCTCGCTGCTTTTGCCCGAAGACGTCGAAATCCGCGTACCGGCCAATGTCACCGCACGTATTCAGGAAGTCCACCTGCTG
>JAPLSD010000168.1 GCA_026398835.1 Pseudomonas sp. | reverse complement strand
GTGATGATCGTGATTGTCGTGGTGTTCCTGTTCCTCGGTGCGCTGCGTTCGGTCGTCATTCCGGTGGTCACCATCCCGCTGTCGATGATCGGTGTGATGTTCTTCATGCAACTGATGGGCTACTCGATCAACCTGCTGACCCTGTTGGCGATGGTGTTGGCCATCGGGTTGGTGGTGGACGATGCGATCGTGGTGGTGGAAAACATCCACCGGCACATCGAAGAAGGCAAGACACCGCTCGATGCCGCCATCGAGGGTGCCCGGGAAATCGCTATGCCGGTGGTCTCGATGACCATCACCCTGGCTGCGGTCTACGCCCCGATCGGTTTTCTCACAGGCCTGACTGGAGCCCTGTTCAAGGAATTTGCCCTGACCCTGGCCGGTGCAGTAGTGATCTCCGGGATCGTCGCCCTGACCCTGTCGCCAATGATGTGTGCCCTGCTCCTGCGCCATGATGAGAACCCGTCAGGACTGGCCCATCGCCTCGACCTGATTTTCGAGGGATTGAAGCGCCGCTATCAGAGCCTGCTTCACGGCACCCTCAACACCCGACCAGTGGTGCTGGTGTTCGCAGTGATCGTCCTTTGCCTGATTCCCGTGCTGCTGAAATTCACCAAATCGGAACTGGCGCCGGATGAGGACCAGGGCATCATCTTCATGATGGCCAACGCTCCACAGCCGACCAACCTCAACTACCTCAACACCTACACCGACGAGTTCATCACGATCTTCAAGGAATTTCCCGAGTACTATCAATCCTTCCAGATCAATGGCTTCAATGGCGTGCAATCGGGTATCGGCGGCTTCCTGCTCAAACCATGGAGCGAGCGCCGCCGGACCCAGATGCAAATTCTCCCAGTGGTTCAAAGCAAGCTTGCGGCCATCACCGGGCTTCAGATCTTCGGCTTCAACCTGCCATCCTTGCCGGGTACCGGTGAGGGCTTGCCGTTCGCGTTCATCATCAACTCCCCGAACGATTACGAGTCGCTGTTGCAAGTAGCCAATCGAGTGAAAAAACGCGCGCTGGAATCCGGCAAGTTCGCCTTTCTCGACATCGACCTGGCCTTTGACAAGCCTGAAGTGGTGGTCGATATCGACCGCGCCAAAGCGGCGCAGATGGGGGTTTCAATGCAGGACCTGGGGGGCACCCTGGCGACATTGCTGGGTGAGGCGGAAATCAACCGTTTCACGATTGAAGGCCGTAGCTACAAGGTCATCGCCCAGGTTGAACGAGCCTACCGCGACAATCCCGACTGGCTGAGCAACTACTACGTGAAGAACACCAAGGGCGAAGCACTGCCACTGTCGACCCTGATAACCGTCACCGACCGCGCCCGCCCAAGACAGCTGAACCAGTTCCAGCAGCTCAACGCAGCGACGATCTCGGGCGTCCCCATGGTCAGCATGGGTGAAGCCATCGATACCATACGCCAGATTGCCCAGGAAGAAGCCCCACCGGGCTATGCCTTCGATTATGCCGGCACGTCCCGGCAATTCGTTCAGGAAGGCAGTGCGCTGTGGGTGACCTTTGCCCTGGCGCTGGCCATCATCTTCCTGGTGCTGGCGGCGCAGTTCGAGAGTTTCCGCGATCCGCTGGTGATTCTGGTGACCGTTCCGCTGTCGATCTGCGGCGCGCTGATCCCGCTGTTCCTCGGCTGGTCGAGCATGAACATCTATACCCAGGTCGGACTGGTGACCTTGATCGGTCTGATCAGCAAGCATGGCATCCTGATCGTCGAGTTTGCCAACCTGTTGCGCAAGAACAAGGGACTGTCACCTCGGGAAGCCGTGGAAGAAGCCGCGTCGATTCGCTTGCGCCCGGTGTTGATGACCACGGCGGCGATGGTATTCGGTATGGTGCCGTTGATTCTCGCCAGCGGCGCAGGCGCGGTCAGCCGGTTCGATATCGGTACCGTGATCGCCACCGGGATGTCGATCGGTACACTCTTCACGCTGTTCGTGCTGCCTTGTGTCTACACCTTGCTGGCCAAGCCG
>JAPLSD010000588.1 GCA_026398835.1 Pseudomonas sp. | reverse complement strand
CGGGTGCGTGGGAACGATCTCGGGCTCAGTTGAGCTTAAGGCTTGCGCTTACGCGGCCCAGTGTTAAACACCGGCACCTTACGCACTGGCTTGATCGCTGGCGCTTCAGCCGCCACTTCGCCGCTATCCACCCATTTGCCCAGGTTGCGCTTGCCGCCACCCGAGACTTTTGGCTTCTTCGGCTTTTTCGGTTTCTTGATCACCTGGCCGCTGGCATCGGTATCCGGCACACGGTGCTCAGGTTCGAAATCCTGTTCTTCATGACGGGTCAGTGTCTGACGGGTCAAGGTTTCGATGGCCGACAGCAAATTCACCTCATCAGCGCAGACCAGCGAAATTGCCTCGCCGGTAGCGCCTGCACGACCGGTACGGCCAATACGGTGGATGTAGTCCTCAGCCACGATCGGCAGGTCGAAGTTCACCACCAACGGCAAGTCTTCGATATCCAGACCACGAGCCGCGACGTCGGTAGCGACCAGAATTTGAATTTCGCTGGCCTTGAACCTATCCAGCGCACGCTGGCGGGTCGCTTGAGGTTTGTCGCCATGGATACCGTCGGCATTCACCCCCAGGCCCTGAAGTTTTTCCACCAACTGATCGACACCGTTACGGGTCTTGGCGAACACCAGTACCTGTTTCCAGCGATTTTTGCGCATCAAGTGGCTGAACAGTTCCGGCTTGCGCTTCTTGTCCACCGTCACCACCCATTGCTTGACGGTGTTGGCAGCGACGTTGCGCGGGCTGACTTCGATGCTCAGCGGATCATTGAGCATTTGCCCGGCCAGCAGGCGGATCGCATCGGAGAAGGTCGCGGAGAACAACAGCGTCTGACGTTGCTTGGGCAGAACCCGGTAAATGTTCCCCAGTTCTTCGGAAAATCCGAGGTCGAGCATACGGTCGGCTTCGTCGAGGATCAGGGTTTGCAGCTGGTTGAACTTCAGCGCTTTCTGCCGATACAGGTCGAGCAAGCGGCCCGGGGTCGCCACCAGCACATCAACGCCCTTACGCAGCTTCATCATCTGCGGGTTGATGCTGACGCCGCCGTAGACCGCGTAAGTGCTCAGTGGCAGGTGCTCGGCGTATTGGCGAACGCTTTCATGAACCTGCTCGGCCAGCTCGCGGGTAGGCACCAGGATCAGTGCGCGCACCGAGTTACTGGCGACCTTCGGCCCTTCCATGGTCAGCAACTGCAGCAGCGGCAC
The DNA here is from genome assembly GCA_026398835.1 of Pseudomonas sp. Taxonomy (GTDB): domain Bacteria; phylum Pseudomonadota; class Gammaproteobacteria; order Pseudomonadales; family Pseudomonadaceae; genus Aquipseudomonas. Next base: position 2,147 of record JAPLSD010000588.1, on the reverse strand, counting down.
GGCGAAGCCCGCGGTCTTGCCGGTGCCGGTCTGGGCCGCAGCCATCAAGTCGCGACCGGCCAGCACCGCAGGGATGGCTTGCAGCTGCACCGGCGTCGGGGTCTGGTAACCGAGCGTCTCAAGGGCGCGCAGCAAGGGTTCGATCAGGCCAAGAGTGGCGAAAGTCATGGGGGTACCGTAGGGAAATGTCAGCGCATGTGTGCAATGCGCCGCAGTTTACCCTAAATCAAGCCGGTTTCTGCCTGCGCCACTGCGGCAAGCTGATCAACACCACGGCGCTGATGATCACCGCCATCGCCAGAGCCTCTTCGATACCGATACTTTCGCCGGCAAAGACGATCCCCAGCAGCACCGCCACCGCCGGGTTGACGTAGGCATAGCTGGTCGCGGCCGCCGGGCGGACGTTTTTCAGCAGGTACATATAGGCGTTGAAGGCGATGATGGAGCCGAAGCCGATCAAATAGGCCAAAGCAACCCAGCCCTCTACCGGCGGCAAACTGTCCAGATGCTCACCGCTCAGCGCGCTGCCGATCAACAGCACCACCCCGCCCACCAACATTTCCGCAGCGCTGGCCATCGCCCCTTGAGGCAACGGCAAATGTTTGCTCCAGACCGATCCGAATGCCCAGGCCGCCGCCGCGGACACCAGTAGCACCGCCCCCAACGGGCTCGACTGTAAATTGGAACCGAGGTTGAGCATGGCAATGCCCATCAGCCCGAGGGCAATCCCGGCCCACTCCAGACGCGTATTACGCGCCCCCCAGAAATAACCGCAGAGCAAGGTGAACAATGGCACCGTCGCCACCGCCAACGCCGCGACGCCTGAAGCTACACCGGTGTGTTCGGCGACACTGACCGCGCCGTTACCAACGCTCAGCAGCAAGATGCCGATCATCCCCGCCGCCCGCCATTGCGGCCAAGTCGGCGCAGGCACCCCGCGCCAGCGCAGGAAGCCGTACATCAAGGTCCCGGCGATGATGAAGCGAATCCCGCCCAGCATCAGCGGTGGCCAATATTGCACACCGATTCGAATGACCAGATAGGTGGAACCCCAAATCACATACAACGCAAAAAAGGCACCTATCAGCTGCAATGGAAAGCGGCGTGGGCCAGGCACGGAAAGCTCGATGGCAGACATGGAACGCTCGATGACAGGATAAGGGGAACGCTATTTTAGAAAGCTCTTGGGCGGAATTTAAGTTACAAAACCTGTTTATAGCGCCCATACACTTTTCATAGCATGGAGATCACGGCTATAAACCGTGTTTTCGAAAGATGAGTATTTCAGGAGCAGAATCATGGACAAATACGACCGCATGCTCCTCAGTGCACTGTTGGAAAACGGCCGGGCTTCGTACGCGGAACTGGCGCGCAAGGTCAACCTGTCCGCCCCGGCCGTGGCCGAGCGCGTGGCAAAACTGGAAACCAGTGGGGTGATTACCGGCTACCAGGCCAAGGTCGACATGACCAAGGTTGGTCTACCGATCCAGTGCGTCATCGAACTGCGCCTGAGCCACCACGGCAGCCAGAAATCCTACGACGAACTGATCAAAATCCCGCAACTGACCGAATGCCACCGAGTCACCGGCGACCCCTGCGTCATCATGCAAGCCGCCGTCGGTTCAATGCCGGAGCTGGAAGAACTGATCAACCGCATCGCCCAGTTCGGTTTCAGCAAAACCTCGATCGTGCTGTCCAGTGCCATAGAAAAGCGTGTGCCGCTGGGGCAGTTGGAAGGGAATGGCAAGACCTGATGCAGTGAGCCTGCTGACGCGATGAGGACAGCAAAAGCACTACAAAAACCTTAGAACCCCCGATGACGCTTGAGATGCTCATTGATCTTCGCCGCCGGTACCTTCTGCAGCGAGCACAGCAAATCATGGGACAACTCCCGCAGACCATGCCGCTGCCGCAGTTCCTGGGCCAGGTGTGCGGTGAGGTTGGCGGCCATTTCGGCGTCGGCCATGGCCCGGTGAGCCTGGCCGGTGTGGGGCAGTTTGGCGAAAGTGGTGAGGGTGCCGAGTTTGTGGTTCGGCGCGGCCGGCATCAGGCGCCGGGCGAGTAACAGGGAGCAGGCGAAGTTCTGCAACCGTGTACGTTTGATCCGACCCAGTTCGTAGTCCCAGAACTTCTGGTCGAACGCGGCG
>JAPLSD010000157.1 GCA_026398835.1 Pseudomonas sp. | reverse complement strand
GTGGCGAACACGCTTTTGACGATCAAATCGGCCATGACCGTCAGGTCGGCGACGTCGAGGTGTTGCAGTTTTGGCATCAAGGTCAGATCCGCTGCCAGGTCGCAGCTGATGTTTTCCCGCAGGGCGGCGATCGCCTGACGTACCGGCAGCGAGCCACCGTATTGTTCGCGGGCGAGAAACAAAAATTGCGAGCGATTGGCTGCAACCACATCGAGAAAGATCCGCACCGAGGCATCGATGATGCCGCCCATGACGAACTCGTTATGTCGTACCAGGCGGATGGTTGCACGGAAGGTCTGGCCGACTTCGCTCACCAACACAAGGCCCAGCTGATCCATATCGGCAAAGTGCCGGTAGAAACCTGTGGGGACGATCCCGGCGGTTTTCGCCACTTCGCGCAGGCTCAGGCTGCCGAATCCTCGGCCGCATTCCATCAAATGGCGAGCAGCGTCCATCAGGGCGTTGCGGGTCTGTTGTTTCTGTTCGGCGCGGGGCAGCATCGGGTGGCTGATTTTCTGATCAAGGACGGCGGTGCACTCTAGCAAATCAACTTTGCCGACGTCGAACTTGAGTAGTGCAGATAAAAGGAGGGTGGAACGAGAAAGTGCTAGTTAGACAAAGTCAAAGCCCGATCCAGGGATCGGGCTTTTTTTCAGGGCCGCCATGGGCTTAGCTCACAGCGCTGTTGCGTTCGATTACACGATCACCACCACCTTCGGCAAGGGCTTGACCTTGTGGGGTGCGATCGTAGCCATCTTGTACCAGGCCTTTCTCTTCCAGGCGTTCACGGCCACCTTCGGCGAGGGTTTGACCTTGTGGAGTGCGGTCGCTGCCACCTTCGGCGAGGGTTTGACCTTGTGGAGTGCGGTCGCTGCCACCTTCGGCGAGGGTTTGGCCTTGTGGAGTACGGTCGCTGCCACCTTCGGCAAGGGTTTGACCCTGTGGAGTGCGGTCACTGCCACCTTCGGCAAGGGTTTGACCTTGTGGAGTGCGGTCACTGCCACCTTCGGCGAGGGTTTGGCCCTGTGGAGTACGGTCGCTGCCACCTTCGGCCAGGGTTTGGGGGAACACTGAGTAGCTGGCTTTTACTTGAGGAGTGGCTTGCTCGGCTGCTGGCAATGCAAAAGCATTGGCGGCCAGTATCGAGAGGGTCAGGCTAAGCAGTACATGGCGTTTCATAATAGGGTGCTCCTTGGGAGGGCGATAAAGTGGGTACGAAGCTAATGTTACTCGCGCTAAATCGATATAAAAGTTCATAAGGACAATGGTAATAATCAACAGAATTGATGGTTCTGCGAAAACGCTCTAGAACGGGCGTTTTCGTCGAACGTTTTTGCATCGAGGTGGGTATTTTCGACCCATTCGCGCCTCGCAAAAGTGCGGGGCGGCAACATGAATCTGTCTGATCGATCAGAAAATTGCCGACATTTGTGCTTGATTTGCCCCTTGGTGTTAAACCTATGGGCCATTTGCCAGTCGTAGTTTCCATAGCGGGTCGATTCCAGGCCTGCCGTTTCATACGTGCGTCGCAGTTCGGGCGCTCAGCCGTAATCAGGAGCCCTGTGCAATGACGCGCACGCGTAAAACTCTCGTCTGGACTGCCGCCAGTCTCGTTGTTCTGCTAGCCCTACTGGTTCTGATCATCGCGTTCTTCGATTGGAACCGGATCAAACCGCCGCTCAATGCCAAGGTCTCTGAAGAGTTGCACCGCCCCTTTGCCATCAATGCCTTGGCCGCATGTGGTGGCAGAAGACCTGAGCCTGGGCAACCCGGACTGGTCGAAGAGCCCGCAGATGGTCAACCTCAAACGCGTCGAATTGCGCATTTCGCCACTGGCATTGCTGGCCCGGCGAGTGGTGATCCCGCGTATAGATCTCACAGAGCCCAATGCCACTCTGGAGCGTCTGGCCGATGGTCGCGCCAACTGGACCTTCCAGTTCGCCCCGAAAGATCCAAATGCCGAACCTTCCCGTTGGGTGGTGGACATAGGTGCCATCGGTTTCGACAAAGGCCACGTCACCCTCAACGATCAACGTCTGAAGGCTGAGCTGGACCTACTGATCGACCCCTTGGGCAAGCCGATTCCGTTCAGCGACATCGTCGGCGACAAGGCCGCGAAAAAGGCACTCGAGAAGGGTTCCGCGCCACAGGATTATGCGTTTGCCTTAAAGGTCAAAGGCCAATACCACGGCCAGAATCTCGCCGGTACCGGCAAGATCGGTGGGCTGCTCGCTTTGCAGGACGCCACCAAGCCATTCCCGCTGCAAGCCCAGGCCAGGATCGCTGACACCCGCGTCGAACTGGCTGGCACCCTGACGGACCCGCTCAATCTCGGCGCGCTGGATCTGCGTCTGAAACTGGCCGGCACCAGCCTGAGTCACCTTTATCCGCTGACCGGCGTGACACTACCGGATTCACCGGCCTATGCCACCGATGGTCACCTGATCGCCAGCCTGCATGAGCCTGATGGCGCCTCGTTCCGTTATGAAGAATTCAACGGCAAGATCGGCAGCAGCGACATTCATGGCAATCTGACCTATGTCGCCAGTACACCGCGACCCAAACTCAGTGGGGCGCTGGTCTGCGATCAACTGCTGTTCGCTGACCTGGCGCCGCTGATCGGCGCCGACTCGAACGCCAAGCAACAAGCCCGTGGTGGCGAAAGCAAGCAACCGGCGACCCAAGTGCTGCCGGTCGAAGAGTTTCGTACCGAGCGCTGGCGCGATATGGATGCGGAATTGTCCGGAGTGAGAAGCTGCCGTTCACCGATCTCTACACTCATCTGATGCTCAATGACGGTCAGCTGAGCCTTGAACCGCTGCGTTTTGGTGTGGCCGGCGGCACGCTGGATGCGCAGATTCGTCTTGACGGACGTGCGACACCACTGGAAGGACGGGCGAAACTGACGGCGCGCGACTTCAAGCTCAAACAACTGTTCCCGACGTTCGAGCCGATGAAAACCAGCTTTGGTGCGCTCAACGGCGATGCGGATATCGCGGGTCGCGGCAACTCGGTAGCAGCGTTGCTGGGGACCGCCAATGGTGATCTGAAAATGCTGATCAACGATGGTGCCATCAGCCGGGAACTGATGGAACTCGCCGGGCTTAACGTCGGTAACTATGTGGTCGGGAAAATATTTGGCGACAAGGAAGTGAAGATCAACTGTGCTGCGGCGGACTTTGACATCAAGACAGGGTTGGCCACGACCCGCTTGTTCGTCTTCGATACAGAAAACGCGATCGTCTATATCGACGGGACGGCCAACATGGCCAGCGAACAGCTTGATTTGACGATCACCCCTGAGTCCAAGGGCATGCGCCTGCTCTCGCTGCGTTCGCCGCTGTATGTGCGCGGGCCATTCGTCAAGCCAAATACC
>JAPLSD010000617.1 GCA_026398835.1 Pseudomonas sp. | reverse complement strand
GTTCAGGTATTTTGGTTTGTCGTCGCCCAGTACCCGGCCGCCGAAAGCGATGATCCGTCCGCGGCTGTCGCGGATCGGAAACATGACGCGATCGCGGAAGCGGTCGTAGCGCTTGCCGGTTTCGGCATTTTCGACCAGCAGGCCGGCATCGATCATGGCTTTCTGTTGCAGTGTGTCGCTGCTCAGATGCTTGAACAGATTGTCCCAGCCGGGTGGTGCGAAACCGAGTCCAAAGTCCCGGGCAATTTCACCGGTCAGGCCGCGGCCCTTGAGGTAATCGACTGCGGCTTTACGCGCGGGATGGCTTTTCAGCGCTTGGCGGTAGAAGTCGGCAGCGGCGGTGAGTAGCGGGTAGAGCGGTGAGTCGGTCGGTTGCCGGGGTTTGTGCGGTCGGCCACTTTCCTCTCGGGGTATTTCCATGCCAGCGGCTTTGGCCAGTTCTTCGACGGCCTGGGGGAAGTCCAGGTTGTCGTGGTCCATGATGAAGCCGAGGGCATTGCCGCCAGCGCCGCAGCCGAAGCAGTAGTAGAACTGTTTGTCGGGGCTGACGCTGAAGGAGGGGGTTTTTTCTTTGTGGAACGGGCAGCAGGCAGTGTAATTCTTGCCGGCTTTTTTCATTTGCAGGCGCGAGCTGACCACGTCGACGATGTCGGTGCGGTTCAGAAGGTCGTCAATAAAGCTCTGGGGAATTAGCCCGGCCATGGCGTTCTCGTCATCACTGCGCGGAAGTTAAACCAAAGCGAAGGGCGGTCGACGTCTGGTCGTTGTTCTGAGGCGCAACGGTATGCGGCTCGACCGGATGTCGTCTGCGTGTTCGCTGTCGGGAAGTGTATCTGCCGAAAATCCACTGACGTTAGTTCCAATCAGTATTCGACTATTTGAAAGTAATGCTCTGAGTCCGGCAGCGGCCAATGGCAGGCCTCGGATAGCTCATAAGCGAGCACAGAAGATCGTGCCTTGGGCTGATCGTCTGTTGAGGAATCAGTAAGGTGTGCTCGTCAGTAGCCTTGTAAGGCTCGTCAGAAAAGACGTGCACCGCTGGCAGAAGAGCCAGGTCTGACGTTATGAAGCATATTTGTCTCGGTCGCATCGGCGGCTTTGACGGTGAGGCATGAAACGATATACGCAAATGCCAATAGCCCGGCTGAGGGCCGGGCTTGGCAGAAGCTTGCTACGAACGTCTGCGTATTAGTACAGACGAACGGCGCGGCGCTGCTCGCGCTGAACTTTCTTCGCGTGACGCTTAACAGCGGCTGCTGCTTTACGCTTACGCTCAGAAGTCGGCTTCTCGTAAAATTCGCGGCTACGAACTTCAGCCAGAACACCGGCTTTTTCGCAGGAGCGCTTGAAACGACGCAGAGCTACGTCGAAGGGTTCGTTCTCTTTAACTTTGACGGCTGGCATCCAGAGCTACCTTCATTCATTACCGGGGTCAACATCCTCGCGGCAAAAATGCACTTGAAGACGTCGGTTTTTAAGGGTTGCGGATGTTAACCCCTCATCGCTCGGAATGCAAAGCCTCTGATCGAAAACAGCTGGTAGGGGCAGGAAGTGGCGACTATTATGCGCGCCTTCGAATTTAGCCTCTACAAGGCGCAAACCCATGCTAGTACTGGGATTAGAAACCTCCTGCGACGAAACTGGTGTCGCACTTTACGACAGTGAGCGTGGCCTGCTGGCCGACGCGTTGTTTAGCCAGATTGACCTGCATCGTGCCTACGGTGGCGTGGTGCCGGAGCTGGCTTCGCGTGATCACGTCAAGCGCATGCTGCCCTTGATTCGTCAGGTCCTGGCAGAGGCTGGCTGTGTGCCTACCGAGATCGATGCCATCGCCTACACCGCGGGTCCGGGGCTTGTCGGGGCATTGCTGGTCGGCGCCTCATGTGCACAGGCGCTAGCGTTTGCCTGGGGAATTCCGGCCCTCGGCGTGCATCACATGGAGGGTCATTTGCTGGCGCCGATGCTGGAGGAAAACCCTCCGGAGTTTCCGTTCG
>JAPLSD010000315.1 GCA_026398835.1 Pseudomonas sp. | reverse complement strand
TTGGCGCAATGCTGCTTGACCCTTTCCAGTGCCCGCTCACGCAAGCCGTGGTTGTGCCACAGCCAGGCGGCGCCGGTCGCCAGCAGCATCAGCACGAAAATATTTCCCAGGGTCAGCATGAACGAACACTCCAACAAAGTAGTGTCAGCTTAACTGTGTCTTCGGTCTGTCGTACAGGCTGCGTTTAGTCGCATACTGCGCGGCTCGAATTTCAATCGGTTTACGGAAATCTCGCATGAAGCGTACACCCCATTTGCTCGCCATCCAGTCCCATGTGGTCTTCGGCCATGCCGGCAACAGCGCCGCGGTTTTTCCCATGCAGCGGGTCGGGGTGAATGTCTGGCCGCTCAATACCGTGCAGTTCTCCAACCACACTCAGTATGGGCAGTGGGCGGGAGAGGTGTTGGCACCGCATCAGATTCCGGAGCTGATCGAGGGGATTGCTGCCATCGGCGAGTTGGGTAACTGCGATGCGGTGCTGTCCGGCTACCTCGGCAGTGCAGCCCAAGGGCGAGCGATTCTCACGGGTGTGGCGCGGATCAAGGCAATCAATCCAAAAGCCTTGTACCTCTGCGATCCAGTGATGGGCCACCCGGAAAAGGGTTGCAGTGTTCCGGCCGAGGTCAGCGACTTCCTGCTGGAAGAAGCGGCAGCGATGGCCGACTTCATGTGCCCGAATCAGCTCGAACTGGACAGCTTTTCAAGGCGCAAGCCGCAGTCGCTGTTCGATTGCCTGGCCATGGCTCGTGCGCTGCTGGCCCGCGGCCCGAAGGCAGTGCTGGTCAAACATCTGGATTATCCCGGCAAGCTGCCGGACAGCTTCGAAATGTTGCTGGTAACCGCTGAAGGCAGTTGGCATCTGCGTCGGCCGTTGTTGGCCTTCCCGCGCCAGCCGGTAGGCGTCGGCGACCTGACGTCCGGCCTGTTTCTGGCCCGCGTACTATTGGGAGACAGCCTGCTGGCGGCCTTCGAGTTCACCGCCGCGGCGGTGCATGAGGTGCTACTGGAAACCCAGGCCTGTGCCAGCTACGAGCTGGAATTGGTGCGCGCCCAGGACCGTATTGCCCATCCGCGAGTGCGGTTTGAGGCGACGGCGATCAGCCTTTAAACCTATCGCGGGCAAGTCGGATCGCCGCACCGCTCGCTCCTTGGCTTTGTGCAAGCCGTTGTAGGAGCGAGCGGTGCGGCGATCCGACTTGCCCGCGAAGGCTATCTAAAGAGCGACGCCAGACAGACGGTATACCTCAGGCATCCGCCTTGATTTCCTGATAACGCTTTTCCAGCTCCTGGCGGATCTGTCGGCGTTGCTTGGCCTGGATGAACCGACGTTTGTCTTCGCTGTTGTGAGGCTGAAGCTGTGGGACGACGGTGGGTTTGCGTTGGTCGTCGACTGCGACCATGGTGAAAAAGCAGCTATTGGTGTGGCGCACCGAGCGCTCACGAATATTCTCCGTCACCACCTTGATCCCCACCTCCATTGATGTGTTGCCGGTGTAGTTAACCGACGCGAGAAAGGTCACCAGTTCGCCGACATGGATCGGCTCACGGAAGATCACCTGATCCACTGACAGGGTGACCACATAGCGTCCGGCGTAACGGCTGGCGCAGGCGTAGGCGACTTCGTCGAGATACTTGAGCAGGGTGCCGCCGTGGACATTGCCAGAGAAGTTGGCCATGTCGGGGGTCATCAATACCGTCATCGACAGCTGGGCGTTTCCGGGTTCCATAGCACACTCACGGTTCTAGGCAGGGATTACGGGAGCACCTCTGCGGGCGCTTGGTTACTTTTTCAAAACCATCGTTAACGGGACGCTGCGCTTGTGGCGGCCGTCACGCCCGAATCGATCTGTTTCCATATATTGCACCGCCTTTCTGTCGGAAGTCGCGGTGTTACCCTTCAAAAGCCCGATTCAAGGGCATTTCCTACGTGGAAAACAGATTTGTACTCAGCTCAATCAGGCCCTTGTTGTCGTCGTGGTGGTTGAGCAACGCGTCAGAACATACCCAAGGAGCCCCACACCATGCACGCCTTCAGCTTTATTCAGGATCTGGCAGTGATCATGCTGGTCGCGGGTGTGGTGACCATTCTCTTTCACAGGCTAAAACAACCGGTGGTGCTCGGTTATATCGTTGCCGGTTTCATCATCGGCCCGCACACCCCACCGTTCGGCCTGATTCACGACGAGCAGACCATCAAGACCCTGGCGGAACTGGGGGTGATCTTTCTGATGTTCTGCCTTGGCCTGGAATTCAGCCTGCGCAAGTTGTTCAAAGTCGGCGCCACGGCCTTTATCGCGGCGTTTCTGGAAATCGTGCTGATGATCTGGATCGGCTACGAAATCGGTCGCTGGTTCGACTGGAACACCATGGACTCGCTATTCCTCGGTGCGATTCTGGCGATTTCCTCGACCACCATCATCGTCAAGGCCCTCAACGACCTGAAGATGAAAAACCAGCGTTTTGCGCAGCTGATCTTTGGTGTGTTGATCGTTGAAGACATCCTCGGGATTGGCATCATCGCGCTGCTGTCTAGCATCGCGGTCAGCGGCACTGTCAGCTCCGGCGAGGTATTTTCCACAGTCGGCAAGCTCTCGCTGTTCATGATCGTTGCCCTGGTGATCGGTATTCTGCTGGTGCCGCGGCTGCTGGCGTATGTGGCCAAATTCGAAAGCAATGAAATGCTGCTGATCACCGTGCTGGGCCTGTGTTTCGGCTTCTGTCTGCTGGTGGTCAAGCTGGAATACAGCATGGTGCTGGGCGCCTTTCTGATCGGTGCGATCATGGCCGAATCGCGGCAATTGCTGAAAATCGAACGACTGATCGAACCGGTTCGCGACATGTTCAGCGCCATCTTCTTTGTCGCCATCGGCCTGATGATCGACCCGCAGATTTTGCTGCAATATGCGTGGCCGATCGCGGTGATCACCGTCGCCGTGGTGCTGGGCAAGATGTTGTCCTGTGGGCTGGGCGCCTTTATCGCTGGCAACGACGGACGCACCTCACTGCGTGTCGGCATGGGGCTTTCGCAGATCGGCGAGTTCTCTTTTATCATTGCTGCCTTGGGCATGACCTTGCAGGTCACCAGCGATTTCCTCTATCCGGTCGCGGTGGCCGTATCGGTGATTACTACCTTGCTGACCCCGTACCTGATTCGGGCGGCCGACCCGTTGTCACTGAAGCTGGCTGCGGTGATGCCGCAGCGTCTGGCTCGCGTGCTGGGGATGTACGGTGAATGGCTGCGCAGCATCCAGCCCCAAGGTGAAGGAGCGTTGTTGGCGAAAATGATTCGGCGGATCTTGTTACAGGTGGGGGTCAATCTGGCGCTGGTAATGGCGATCTTTTTCTCTGGCGGTTTTTTCGCCGAGCGCATTGGCAGTTATCTTCAAGGCTGGATCAGCGATCCGGGATGGCAGAAGGCGTTGATCTGGGGAGGGGCGTTGCTGTTGTCATTGCCGTTTTTGATCGCCGCGTACCGCAAGCTCAAGGCGTTGTCGATGATGCTGGCGGAGATGGGCGTGAAGGCGCATATGGCCGGGCGCCATACGCAGCGCGTGCGAAGGGTAATCGCCGAGGTGATACCGATTCTGTCGTTGCTGGTGATCTTCCTGCTGCTGGCGGCATTGTCGTCGAGCATTCTGCCGACCACCGAGCTGTTGATCCTGATTGCCGTCGTTGCGGCTGCGGTCGCGGCGCTGCTGTGGCGCTGGTTTATCCGCGTGCATACGCGAATGCAGGTTGCCCTGTTGGAAACCCTGGATAACCACAGCGATTCTGCCGAACACTGAGGCCCGCTCCAGTATGGCGCTGGATGCGGGCTCAAGCGGTCGGGATCAGCTTTCCAGCCAGACGTCCCGCGCCCAATGCCATACCGATTCCCAGGTTTCTTCGGTGACCAGCTCTTCTTCGGCCGACCACAGCACTACGGTGCCGTCTTCTTCCACGCAGTAGTAATCGTCACCATTCTGGCAGATCGGGATCAACTCCCGAGGAACCCCGGCGTCCCAGGCGTTGGCCGCCACTTCAGGCAGATAGGTATGGGACTGTGGGTCCGTAACGGTTACCGGCTCCAGGCTGCCATAGACAACATCGCTGACAGTCAGCAGGAATTCTTTGAAGACAAAGGGAATGTCGATGAACAGCTGTTCTTCGATCTCCACCAGTAGATCTTCATCTGGCAGTTCCAACGGGACCGGCACAGGTTCATTTTTTTCACGCAGTTCTTCAATGACTTCTTCCACGACCTCAATCCTCTTGCTCAATGGCGCGGTTTATATGGGCGGTTTATACAGTAGCTCGCTATAAGTGCAACCGTGAAATAGAAAACCCCAGCCGAGGCTGGGGTTTTTGTTTCAACATGCTCAACGCAGAGCGTGGGATCAGCCGTTTTGGCGGATACCTGCAACCAGCCATGGCTGATTGTCGCCCTGAGGACGCTCCATGTTCCAGCTTTCGCTGAAGACTTCGCCCTGGTCGAAACGCGAGTTTTTCGACACGCCGCTGAAGGTCAGGGTAGCGACGGTCTTGTCGGCGCGATCATCCACGCCGTCCAGTTGCACATTGAGGTTATCAATGTAGGTGGACTGGAAACCGTCGCCCAGATCGGCACGTTCCTTTTTCAGGAACTCCAGCAGCTGCGGGGTCACGAACTCGGCAATCTTGTCCATTTCGTTGGCGTCCCAGTGCTGTTGCAGGGACTGGAAGTGGTTGCGCGCCGCTTCAACGAAGCGCTCTTCGTTGAACCAGGCTGGTGCGTTGATCACCGGACGAACGGCGGCAGGTGCTGCCGAACCACCGAAGATCGAACCCGAAGCGGGTTTTTGCTCGAATACTTCACGTTGCATCGGTGCGTGGCCAGCTGGAGCCATGTGCTCTTGTTGCTTGCGGCGACGAGCGGCAATGAAGCGGAAGATCAGGAAGGCGATGACCGCCATGATCAGGATGTCGAAGATCTGCATGCCCTGGAAGCCGCCGCCCATGAACATGGAGGCCAGCAGGCCACCGGCAGCGATACCGGCCAGAGGACCGAGCCAGCGCGAAGCACCGCCAGCCTTGGCGGCAGCACCGGCAGCACCGGCAGCCCCTGCGGTCGCGGCCGCAGAGCCCATGCCCGAAGAGGACGGGGCCATCTGGCTAGTCTGGTGGGTCGGCGCAGAACCGACGCTTTTGCCGCCACCAAAGCGCTTGGCGTTGGCGTCGAGGCTCATCGTCAGGCCGATGCACAACGCCATGGCGATGCTAAGAAAACGTTTCATATAGGGAATTCCCATTTGTGGATGGCACGCGCGCCATGTTGCACAGCTGAAGTGTTACTGGCTAGCGGCAGAGTGTTTCGGGCTTTTGCCTGACAGGTTTCGTTCAGCTTCAATCAGCGCAATAAGGCCTGTTAACTTTGGTCTGTAGGATGAATGGATAAGTTCTGCAGGAGGGCTGCTTAACGTCGCAGCGCCAGCATGACCACCCCGGCCGTGATCAGGCCGATCCCGCCCCATTGGCGCAGATCGAGCTTTTCACCCAGCAGGATCACCCCGAGCACCGCCACGAGCACCACGCTGAGCTTGTCCACCGGGGCTACCAGCGACGCGGGCCCGAGCTTCAGTGCGCGGAAGTAGCAAATCCATGAGGCGCCCGTTGCAAGTCCCGACAGCAACAGAAACAGGTAGCTCTTGGCCGAGATCGATCCTAATGACTGATATTGGCCCGTGGCGTACAAAATCAAGGCCAGGCTGACCAATACCACCACGGTGCGTAGCAGGGTGGCGAAGTCGGAGTTGACGTTTTCGATGCCGATTTTGGCAAAGATCGCCGTCATGGCAGCGAACGCCGCCGAAAGCAGGGCCCAGAATGTCCAGGAAGAGAAAAAGCCTGAGCCCATGTTTTTATGCCCTTATGCAGTCAGACTGCTTCCAGTTTGGCGTAGCCCAGCATCAGCCACTTGCTGCCTTCGCTGAAGTTCACCTGGACCCGTGCCTGAGCGCCGGCGCCTTCGAAGTTGAGGATCACCCCGTCGCCGAATACCGAGTGCCGCACCTGCTGGCCGAGGCTGAACGCAGTTTCCGGGATCTCGGTGCCGCTGAACAGGCTGCTTGAGCTTTGCTTCTGGCCGCCGCCGAACGGTCGGCTGACGCTGTTGGACAGTCGCACTTCCTGGATAAGGCCTTTCGGCACTTCGCGTACGAAGCGTGAAACCTTGTTGTAGGTCTCGCTGCCGTACAGGCGACGGGTTTCAGCGTAGGTCATCACCAGATTCTGCATTGCCCGGGTGATGCCCACGTAGGCCAGACGGCGTTCCTCTTCCAGACGGCCAGGTTCTTCCAGGCTCATCTTGTGCGGGAACAGGCCTTCTTCCATGCCCACCAGGAACACATAAGGGAATTCCAGGCCCTTGGCGCTGTGCAGCGTCATCAGCTGAATGCTGTCTTCGTGCTCGTCGGCCTGAGTGTCGCCAGATTCCAGCGACGCGTGGCCCAGGAAGGCTGCAAGCGGCGACAGCTCGGCGTCCTCTTCGGCGTTCTCGAAGTTGCGCGCGGCACTGACCAGTTCCTCAAGGTTTTCTACCCGAGCCTGACCTTTCTCGCCTTTTTCCGCCTCGTGGTAGGCGATCAAACCGGACTGTTCGATGACCGTCTGAGTCATCAGGTGCAATGGCATGTCCACGGTTTTGGCCGCGAGGTTCTCGATCAGCTCGACAAACACCCCAAGGGCGCCAGCCGCACGACCGGTCAGGCCTTTATTGGCGACCAGCAGACGCATCGCTTCCCACATCGATACATCGCTGTGGCGGGCGTGCTCGCGGATCGCTTCGACGGTTTTCTCGCCGATGCCACGGGCCGGGATGTTGATCACCCGCTCCAGCGCTGCATCGTTGCCGCGACCTTCGAGCAAGCGCAGGTAGGCCATGGCGTTCTTGATTTCGGCCCGTTCGAAGAAGCGTTG
>JAPLSD010000058.1 GCA_026398835.1 Pseudomonas sp. | reverse complement strand
GAGCTGCTCGGCGAAGTATTCGACCATGTCGTTGCGCTCGGCTTCACCGTGGACCAGCACGTCCAGCCCCAGGCGTTCCTGGACGTGTACGGCGTGGCGAATCTCGCTGTGCATGGCGTCGGTGTAGTCGTTGGCCGACAGCTTGCCCTGCTTGAAGGCCTGACGCGCCAGACGAATCGACGCGGTCTGCGGGAACGAACCGATGGTGGTGGTCGGGAATGCCGGCAGTTTCAGGCGAGCGCGCTGCACCTCGATGCGTTGGGCGAACGGCGATTGGCGCTGACTATCGGCAGCGCTGATGGCGGCGATACGGGCCTGGACCTCAGTTTTGTGAATGCGCGCCGACCCGGCACGGCTGGCCTGTACGGCACGGCTCTCAGCCAGCGCAGCTTGCACAGCCGGGGCTTGCGGATCATTCAAGGCATCGCGCAGTACGGCGATTTCGCCACACTTTTGCACGGCGAATGCCAGCCAGCTTTTCAGCTCGGTATCGAGTTTGTCTTCGCGGCTCAGATCCACCGGGCTGTGCAGCAGCGAGCAGGAACCGGCCACCCAGAGGTTGTCACCGAATCGCTCTTGCGCGGTTTTCAGTTGCTCGAGCGCCTGCTCCAGCTCACAGCGCCAGACGTTGCGACCGTTGACCAGCCCCACCGAGAGCACTTTGTACGTCGGCAAACGGTCGAGTACCGCCGCCAGTTGTTCCGGCGCACGCACCGCATCGATGTGCAGACCATCCACCGGCAAGCCGACGGCTAACCCGAGGTTGTCTTCCAGACCGCTGAAGTAGGTCGCCACGAGTTTTTTCAACGGCGAATATTGCAGGATGTGGTAGGCGCGTTCGAAGGCGTTTTTCCATTCCTGCGGCAGGTCCAGGGTAAGAATCGGCTCGTCGATCTGCACCCATTCCACGCCTTGGGCCGCCAGACGACCGAGGATTTCGCCGTAGATCGGCAGCAAGCGCTCCAACAGGTCGAGCTTGTCGAAGTCATCGCCTTTGGCCTTGCCCAGCCACAAGTAGGTCAATGGGCCGATGATCACCGGTTTGACCTTGTGACCCAGCGCCAGCGCCTCGTCGACTTCCTCGAACAACTGCTCCCAGCTCAGTTTGAATTGTTGGTCCACGCTGAACTCCGGAACCAGGTAGTGGTAGTTGGTATCGAACCACTTGGTCAGTTCCTGAGCGTATTGCGCCTGGGCATGTTCGCCGCCGCAGCAGGCAGCGCTGGCGCCACGGGCCATGGCGAACAGGGTGTCGAGGGTCGGCAGGCCACGGGCATCCTTGACACTGTCGAAACGCTCGGGGATCACGCCGAAGGTCAGCGAATGGCTCAACACCTGGTCGTACCAGGCGAAGTCACCGACTGGCAGCAGGTCGATACCCGCGTCTTTCTGCAGCTGCCAGTGTCTGGCTCGCAGTTCACGGCCAATTGTTTGCAACGCGCTCTGTTCGAGGTCGCCCTTCCAATAGGACTCGAGGGCTTTTTTCAGTTCGCGGTCAGCGCCAATGCGTGGAAAACCAAGATTGTGGGCCAGGGCCATGACGACATTCCTCCATAAAAGATGGCGCTATTGTCGACAGCCTAAGCAACATGAGACAAACTCAACCTTTTCGTGTTGATCACAAGTTTTCCTCATGGAGGCCCCGGTGCTGGAAATCCGTCACCTGAAGACCCTGCACGCCTTGCGCGAAGCAGACAGCCTGGTGGAAGCCGCCGAGCGCTTGCACCTGACCCAGTCCGCGTTGTCCCATCAGTTCAAGGAACTGGAGGAACGCATGGGCATGCAACTGTTCGTGCGCAAGACCAAACCGGTGCGGTTCACCAGCGCCGGGCTGCGTCTGCTGCAACTGGCCGATGCCACTCTGCCGCTGCTGCGCGGAGCCGAACGGGATATCGCCCGGTTGGCCGGTGGCACCGCCGGGCGTTTGCACATGGCCATCGAATGCCACAGTTGCTTCCAATGGCTGATGCCGACCATCGACCAGTTCCGCGATGCCTGGCCAGAGGTTGAACTGGACCTG
>JAPLSD010000421.1 GCA_026398835.1 Pseudomonas sp. | reverse complement strand
TAGTGCAGGGCGAGCGCCCGGAAACCCCAATCGGCGGTCCGGCTGCTGACGTCTAAGGTTTGAAATGACTTTTGTACAGTCCTCGACCCGGTTGCCTTGCGGCAACCGGGTTCTTGATTTGGCCCGCACGCACGTGATGGGCATTCTCAATGTCACTCCTGACTCCTTCTCCGATGGCGGCCGCTTCAGCCAGCTCGATGTGGCCTTGCGCCATGCTGAAGCGATGGTTGCGGCAGGTGCGACGCTGATTGATGTCGGTGGCGAGTCAACCCGGCCGGGTGCGCGGGTGGTTTCGTCGATCGAAGAACTTGAGCGCGTGGCGCCCATTGTCGAGCGAATTCATCGCGAACTTGATGTGATTATCTCGGTCGATACTTCGACGCCGGCCGTCATGCGTGAAAGTGCGCGACTGGGCGCAGGGCTGATCAACGATGTGCGCTCGCTGCGACGCGATGGAGCGCTCGATGCTGCGGCGGACACAGGTTTGCCGGTGTGTCTCATGCATATGCTCGGCGAGCCTGGTGATATGCAGGACAATCCTCAGTATCAAAACGTGACAACCGAGGTTGGCGAGTTTCTGGCCGAGCGTATGGCTCAATGTGCGACGGCTGGCATCCCTCCCGAGCGGATTATTCTAGATCCGGGTTTCGGTTTCGCGAAAAGCCTGCAGCACAATTTGAGTCTGTTCAAGCATATGGAGGCTCTGCATGCCTTGGGGCGACCCCTATTGGTTGGGGTTTCTCGAAAGAGCATGATAGGTCTGGCGTTGAATCGTCCGGTTGGAGAGAGGCTGCATGGCGGCCTGGCTCTCGCAGCGTTGGCTGTGGTCAAGGGCGCGCGGATTTTGCGCGTGCACGATGTGGCTGAGACAGTAGATGTGGTGCGGATGATCGCAGCAGTAGAATCAGCCGAATAAGAATGATGGAGCACACTTATGACTAAAAAATATTTTGGCACTGACGGCATTCGTGGTCGGGTCGGCGAATTTCCTATTACTCCGGATTTCATGCTAAAGCTCGGCTGGGCTGCGGGCATGGCGTTTCGCAGCATGGGTGCTTGTAAGGTGCTTGTGGGCAAGGATACGCGGATCTCCGGCTACATGTTCGAGTCTGCCCTGGAGGCAGGGTTGTCTGCTGCCGGGGCTGATGTGATGTTGTTGGGGCCGATGCCGACACCGGCTATCGCCTACCTGACTCGTACCTTCCAGGCTGAGGCTGGCATCGTCATCAGTGCTTCGCACAATCCGCACGACGACAATGGCATCAAATTCTTCTCCAGGCAGGGCACCAAGCTGCCGGACGAAATCGAACTGATGATCGAGGAGTTACTCGATGCGCCGATGACGGTGGTCGAGTCAAGCAAGATCGGCAAGGTTTCACGGATCAACGACGCGTCAGGTCGCTATATCGAATTCTGTAAAAGCAGCGTGCCGACCGGTACCAGTTTTGCCGGTTTGAATATCGTCCTCGATTGCGCTCACGGCGCTACCTATAAAGTGGCCCCTAGTGTCTTTCGTGAGCTGGGTGCGCAGGTAACGGTGCTTTCCGCTCAGCCTAATGGCCTGAACATCAATGACAACTGCGGTTCGACCCATATGGGGCAATTGCAAGCGGCGGTGCTCGCCGAGCATGCTGACCTCGGTATTGCCTTTGACGGTGATGGCGATCGGGTGTTGATGGTCGATCATACGGGCGCGATAGTCGATGGCGATGAGTTGCTGTTTATCATCGCTCGTGATCTGCATGAGCGTAACCAGTTGCAGGGCGGCGTCGTAGGTACTCTGATGAGTAACCTGGGGTTGGAACTGGCCTTGGCTGACCTGGGTATTCCGTTTGTGCGTGCCAATGTGGGTGACCGCTATGTGATTGCGGACCTGCTGGAGCGCAACTGGCAGTTGGGTGGTGAGAACTCCGGCCATATCGTGTGCTTCCAGCACACCACTACCGGCGACGCTATTATTGCTGCGCTGCAGGTATTGATGGCCTTGAAAAGTCGTAAAGATAGTCTTGCTCAATCCCGTCAGGCGTTGCGCAAGTGTCCTCAGGTTTTGGTTAATGTGCGCTTTTCGGGTGGCGTAAATCCGGTCGAGCATGCTGCCGTCAAAGCGGCTTGCGCCCGTGTTACAACGGCTATGGCGGGGCGAGGGCGGGTGCTTTTGCGCAAGTCCGGCACCGAGCCGCTGGTCCGAGTGATGGTCGAAGGTGATGACGAGGCGCAGGTTCGTGGCTATGCCGATGAGCTCGCAAAACTGGTTACTGAAGTTTGCGCCTGATTTCGGCTTGCCAGTGTTGATGCGGTTGGGTAACATCTGCGCCCACTTTGACCGACGAGGTACAGCATGCGTCGCCCTATGGTAGCTGGTAACTGGAAAATGCACGGTACCCGCGCCAGCGTCGCTGAGCTGATCAATGGCCTTCGTCATCTGGCCTTGCCGAGCGGTGTTGATGTCGCGGTATTCCCGCCTTGCTTGTTTATCAATCAGGTGATTGATGGCTTGGAAGGTAAGTCGATTTCGGTCGGCGCGCAGAATTCTGCGGTGGAATCCATGCAAGGTGCTTTGACTGGCGAGATTGCGCCAAGTCAGCTGGTGGATGCAGGCTGTTCCCTGGTGCTTGTGGGGCACTCTGAGCGTCGCCTGATCATGGGTGAGCGTGACGAGGTTCTGAATCGCAAGTTCGCTGCAGCGCAAGCATGTGGTTTGATGCCAGTGTTGTGTGTAGGGGAGACCCTCGAGCAGCGTGAGGCCGGGAAGACCCTTGAGGTTGTCGGGCGTCAGCTGGGCAGCATTATCGAGGAGTTTGGCGTCGGTGTGTTTGCAAAGGCAGTAATCGCTTACGAGCCGGTCTGGGCCATTGGCACCGGGCTGACTGCATCACCGCAACAGGCGCAGGATGTGCACGCAGCCATCCGCGCACAGTTGGCGGCAGAAAATTCTGAAGTCGCACAAGGTGTGCGGCTTCTATACGGCGGCAGCGTGAAGGCGGCCAATGCGGTCGAACTGTTCGGCATGCCGGATATCGATGGGGGGCTCATTGGTGGAGCTTCCCTGAATGCAGATGAGTTCGGTGCGATCTGTCGCGCCGCGGGAAACTGAGAAAATGCTGGAAACAGTCGTAGTCGTTTTTCATCTGTTGGGTGCTCTGGGCGTTGTTGCTCTGGTATTGCTGCAACAGGGTAAAGGTGCGGATGCTGGCGCGTCTTTCGGAGCAGGTGCTTCAAATACTGTGTTTGGAAGCCAAGGTTCCTCTACCTTTCTTAGTAAGTTTACTGCTATACTTGCCGCAGGTTTTTTCATGACCAGCTTAGGGTTAGGTTACTTTGCTAAAGAGAAAGCTCATGAGCTGACTCAGGTAGGTTTACCAAATCCAGCAGTGTTGGAAGTTCCAAAGCAAAAACCGGCTTCTGATGATGTTCCGGTGCTTCAAGAGCAAAAGTCGGCAACCAATGCGACTGACGTACCTCCAGCTCAAGAGCAAAAGTAAGAAGGGTTTCACGCTGTAACGTTGTATTGCCGAGGTGGTGGAATTGGTAGACACGCAACCTTGAGGTGGTTGTGCCCATAGGGTGTAGGGGTTCGAGTCCCCTTCTCGGTACCAATTATCAGGAGAGCCCGCTGTTGCGGGCTTTCTTGTAGGTGGAGGTTAGATTGACCCTGC
>JAPLSD010000621.1 GCA_026398835.1 Pseudomonas sp. | reverse complement strand
TCGATGATCGAGTAACTGCGTGGGCCGAGGCCGGTGCCAAGGAAGATATCGGTGATGTCTCGACGGCGGCATTTGGTGCCGTTGAGGAAATAACTGTTCTGACTGTCGCGGGTCACTTTGCGGCGAATGGAGATTTCCGCATAGGCCGCGTATTCCCCGACCAGCGTGCCGTCAGAGTTATCGAAGACCAGTTCGATGCTGGCCTGACTGACCGGTTTTCGGCTGGTGGAGCCGTTGAAAATGACGTCGGTCATCGACTCGCCGCGCAGGTTTTTTGCCGAGCTCTCACCCATCACCCAGCGCACGGCGTCGATAATGTTCGACTTGCCGCAACCGTTGGGCCCGACCACCGCCGCCATGTTACTGGGGAAGTTCACCGTGGTCGGGTCGACGAAGGATTTGAACCCCGCCAGTTTGATGCACTTGAGCCGCACGCTTAGGCAACCGTCAACGCAGACAGCACCAGATCGCAACTGCGCTGGGCATAGGCCGAGAGCACGACACGAATCTGCGGTAGATCACGGGCCAGCACGGCGGCCAGCAGTTGTTCGAACAAGTCCAGGAACTCGCTCATCGACGCCTTGCGTTGTTCCAGCGCGAGGAAATACGCACGGCTCATGGCTGGCTGCAGATTCTCGACGGTTTCCTGCAAGTACGGATTGTTGGCGAAGGGATAGGCAGCACGCATCACATTGAAACTGTCTTCGACAAAGGTGCGGATGTCCTGACGCTCATAGCTGCCGACCAACCGCTGCTGGATTTGCAGGAATGGCGCCATATCAGTCTGTGCTTGCCAACCCTGAGCCACCGAATTGCCGAGCAGGATATACAGCTCGCTCATCAGCGTGCACAGGCTCTGAACCTTGTGCGCGGTGAGTTCGGTCACGTGGGCACCACGACGCGGGAGGATCGCGATCAGGTGGCGGCGTTCGAGGATCAGTAACGCTTCGCGCACCGAACCGCGGCTGACATTGAGGGCCAGCGTGACTTTCTGTTCCTGGATGCGCTCTCCGGGCTTCAGATCCCCGCGAATGATACGTTCGGCGAGGTGATGAGCGATTTGCTCGGCGAGGCTGTCCGGCGCCTTGAACGTCATGGTTTTCCTTCAAACTCTTCAATCGATACAAGCGGCGCAGTGTAACCCAGTTGCTACGTAATGGCGCACGGCGCTGAATTGTAATGGCCAGGGCGCTGAATTTGGCACGAAATAAGCTAAAAGCACTGCATCCCGAGAGGGTCAATAATGATTAGAGGTGTCGTTAATCGGTAAAACAGCATTTCCTGACCTTTAAGTCAGAAAATCATTGACCGAAAAGTCAGACATGACTAAATTCGGCTCATATCGGTTAACAACAATAATGAGTCTGCGAGGCCTTCCGTGATCCAGTTTTTACTTAACCAGGAACTCCGTAGTGAGCACGCCCTGGACCCGAACCTGACCGTGCTCAATTATCTGCGCGAGCATTTGGGCAAACCCGGTACTAAAGAAGGCTGCGCCAGCGGTGACTGTGGCGCCTGCACCGTGGTCGTCGGCGAATTGCAGACGGACGACGACGGTGGTGAACACATTCGCTACCGCAGTCTCAATTCGTGCCTGACCTTCGTTTCGTCGCTGCACGGCAAACAGCTGATCAGCGTCGAAGACCTCAAACACCAGGGCCAATTGCACAGCGTGCAAAAAGCCATGGCCGAGTGCCACGGTTCGCAATGCGGTTTCTGCACGCCGGGCTTCGTCATGTCGCTGTTCGCCCTGCAAAAGAACAGTGACCAGCCAGACTCTCACAAGGCCCATGAAGCACTGGCCGGCAACCTTTGCCGCTGCACCGGCTACCGCCCTATCCTCGCGGCGGCCGAGCAGGTCTGCTGCGGCAAGCAGACTGACCAGTTCGATTCGCGCGAAGCCCAGACCATCGTTCGCCTGAAAGCCATCGCGCCAACCGAAACCGGCGAACTCAACAGCGGCGACAAACGTTGCCTGGTGCCCTTGACCGTCGCCGATCTGGCCGACCTGTACGACGCTTACCCGCAAGCACGCTTGCTGGCCGGCGGTACCGATCTGGCACTGGAAGTGACGCAGTTCCACCGTGCCTTGCCGGTGATGATCTACGTCGGCAACGTCGCCGAGATGAAGCGCGTCGAACGCTTCGATGATCGCCTGGAAATCGGCGCCGCCACCTCGCTGTCCGATTGCTATGAAGCGCTCAAGGCCGAGTACCCGGATTTCGGCGAACTGCTGCAACGCTTCGCCTCGCTGCAGATCCGCAACCAGGGCACCTTGGGTGGCAACATCGGCAACGCCTCGCCCATCGGTGACTCGCCACCGCTGCTGATCGCTCTGGGCGCGCAGATCGTTTTGTGCAAAGGCGAAACCCGCCGCACCCTGGCGCTGGAAGACTATTTCATTGACTACCGAGTGACCGCGCGTCAGGAAAGCGAGTTCATCGAAAAGATCATCGTGCCCCGCGCCACCGCCGAACAGATGTTCCGCGCCTACAAGGTCTCCAAACGTCTGGACGACGATATTTCCGCAGTCTGCGCGGCCTTCAATCTGCGCATCGAAAACGGTGTGATCGCTGACGCCCGCGTCGCTTTCGGCGGCATGGCTGCCACGCCAAAACGCGCAAAAAGCTGTGAAACCGTCCTGCTCGGTTCGCAATGGAACTCGGCGACCGTCGAACGCGCCTGCGCCGCTTTGGGCGAAGACTTCACACCGCTTTCGGATTTCCGCGCCAGCAAGGAATACCGCCTGCTCAGTGCGCAAAATCTATTGCGCAAATACTTCATCGAACTGCAAACACCGCACATCGAGACTCGGGTGACCGCTTATGTCTAATCATCATGCCGTCGAAAAAACTCAAGAGCAGCTTGCCGAGTTGTTTGCCAAAGACCTGACCACCGGCGTCGGCCGCAGCGTCAAGCACGACAGCGCTGACAAGCACGTGTCCGGTGAAGCGCAGTACATCGACGACCGCCTGGAATTCCCTAATCAGTTGCACCTGTACGCGCGCCTGTCTGACCGTGCCCACGCGAAAATCATCAGCATCGACACCGCGCCGTGCTACGCCTTCGAAGGCGTGCGTATCGTCATCACCCACAAGGATGTGCCGGGTCTGAAAGACATCGGCCCACTGCTGCCCGGCGACCCGTTGCTGGCCATCGATGACGTGCAGTTCGTCGGTCAAGTGGTGCTCGCAGTAGCGGCCAAAGATCTGGAAACCGCGCGCACAGCGGCCATGGCCGCGATCATCGAGTATGAAGATCTGGAGCCGGTGCTTGACGTGGTCGAAGCGCTGCGCAAACGCCATTTTGTGCTCGACAGCCATACCCATCAGCGGGGCGATTCGACGACCGCGCTCTCTACCGCAGAGCATCGCATCCAGGGCACGCTGCACATCGGCGGCCAGGAACACTTCTACCTGGAAACCCAAATCTCTTCGGTGATGCCGACCGAAGACGGCGGGATGATCGTTTACTGCTCGACCCAAAACCCCACCGAAGTGCAGAAGCTGGTGGCGGAAGTGCTCGACGTGTCGATGAACAAAATCGTCGTCGACATGCGCCGCATGGGCGGTGGTTTCGGCGGCAAGGAAACCCAGGCTGCGAGCCCGGCGTGTCTCTGCGCGGTGGTTGCGCACCTGACCGGCCAGCCGACCAAAATGCGTCTGCCGCGGGTCGAAGACATGCTGATGACTGGCAAGCGCCATCCGTTCTACGTCGAGTACGACGTCGGTTTCAACAGCACCGGGCGTCTGCACGGCATTCAGCTGGAACTGGCGGGTAACTGCGGTTGCTCGCCGGACCTTTCAGCATCGATCGTCGACCGCGCGATGTTCCACGCGGATAACTCCTACTACCTGGGTGACGCGACCATCAACGGTCACCGCTGCAAGACCAACACCGCGTCGAACACTGCCTATCGCGGCTTTGGTGGCCCGCAAGGCATGGTCGCCATCGAAGAAGTAATGGACGCCATCGCTCGCCATCTGGCCCTCGATCCGCTGGCGGTGCGCAAGGCCAACTACTACGGCAAGACCGAGCGCAACGTCACCCATTACTACCAGACCGTC
>JAPLSD010000183.1 GCA_026398835.1 Pseudomonas sp. | reverse complement strand
GCGTCAGTGCATTGCCCGGTCATGATCTCGCGCATGACATCGCGCATCTCATCAGTACTCAGGTCCAGGTGGCCGACGATACGGCTCAGGGCAGTCTTGATATCCATGGAAAGTCCTTAGCGCGTGCCGCCGCTCTGCTTGAGGAAATTGGCGAACAGCTCGTGGCCCTGCTCGGTGAGGATCGATTCGGGGTGAAATTGCACACCCTCGATGTTCAGCGTTTTGTGGCGAAGGCCCATGATCTCGTCAATGGAGCCGTTTTCCAGTTGAGTCCAGGCGGTCAGTTCCAGACACTCGGGCAGGGTTTCGCGCTTGACGATCAGCGAGTGATAACGCGTGACCGTCAGCGGATGGTTCAAGCCTTCAAACACACCCTTGTCCTCGTGGAATACCGGGCTAGTCTTACCGTGCATGACTTGACGGGCACGCACCACATCACCGCCAAACGCTTGGCCTATGGACTGATGTCCAAGGCATACACCCAGAATAGGTAACTTGCCGGCGAAGTGCTTGATGACTTCCAGCGAAACACCGGCTTCGGTCGGGGTGCACGGGCCAGGAGAAACGACGATGCGCTCAGGTTTGAGGGCTTCGATTTCGGCGATGGTGAGTTCATCGTTGCGCACAACCTTGACGTCTGAGCCCAGCTCGCCAAGGTACTGCACAACGTTGTAAGTAAAGGAGTCGTAGTTATCGATCATCAGCAACATGGGTTACAACCTCTTGAATTCACTGACTTTTAATACGGCCTTCATATGATTTACCCGCAGCGTCTTCCGCTCTGTCAGTCGCTGGACTTGAACCAGCACAAGCGGTGTTTCACACGGGTAACGAAGGCAAATCGGTACAGGTCCGGCCGGGCCGGCAGAGAAAAGTTAGGCGCGCCAACGCCAACGGGCGTGGGCCTTAACAACTCGCATCAAGAGTTTTCTGACGATTAACACAGGGAAGGTCTCATTCATACATTCGGGCACAGTAACTTAGCTGAGCAGAGGGCGCAATATGGCGCAGCCCAAGCCCGATCAAACAATGGATGCGGCCATTAGCCATAGCTAAAGCGCAAAAGTTTTTGGTACTGTCGTTTCGTTTTCTACAACAATAAATAAACGGACTTGCTCATGATCAAACAGACGTTGTTCGTTCCGCTCGCTGGCTGCCTTCTCGCCCTGGCCTGTGCTCAGGCGATAGCTGCCCCCTCCCCCTATTCCAAATTCATCGTGTTCGGCGACAGCCTGAACGATGCCGGGACGTTCGCTGATCCGGGGGGCCCAGCGGGGGCAACACAGCGCTTCACCAACCGCACCGGTCCGATCTACCTGGATGGCAGCGGTGAAATTCGCGCCGCCAATTCGACGCAGTTGCTGGGGGGGAAACTGGGGTTTTCGCCTGACCAAACGGCCGCTTCGACCTCGGCGGTCCGTGCCAACCAGGGCCTGCCTGACGGCAACAACTGGGCTGTCGGCGGCTACCGTACCGATCAGATCCTCGACTCGATCACCACCACATCGGACACGGGCGAACGCAGCCGCGCGGGTTACCTGCCGACGAACAACTTCCGCGCCGACCCGAATGCACTGTATTACCTCTCGGGCGGTGGCAACGACTTTCTCCAGGGTCGAGTGACCAGCCTTGACGGGGCCAGCGCCGCCGCCGATCGTCTGGTCAGCAGCGTGCAAACCCTGCAACAGGCCGGTGCCCGCTACATCATGGTCTGGCTGCTGCCGGACATCGGCCTGACCCCGGCTATCAACGGCACACCGCTGCAAGCGTTCACCTCCCAGCTCAGCGCCCAGTTCAACACCGAACTGGTGAGCCAACTGCAGAGTGTCAACGCCGAGATCATCCCGCTCAACATTCCGCTGCTGCTTAAAGAGACGTTCGCCAACCCGGCGCAGTTCGGTCTGGCCACCGACCAGAACCTGACCGCCACCTGCTTCAGCGGCGACAGCTGCACCGAGAACGCCCGGTACGGCATCAACAGTGCCACCCCTGACCCGACCAAGCTGATCTACAACGACTCGGTCCACCCGACCGAAGCGGGGCAACGCCTGATTGCCGATTACGCCTACTCCCTGCTGGCCGCACCATGGGAGCTGACGTTGCTGCCGGAAATGGCCCAGGGCACCCTGCGCGCGCATCAGGATGAATTGCGCAACCAGTGGCTGGCTGACTGGGAAAACTGGCAAGGCGTTGGCCAATGGCGAGCAATTGTCGCCGGTGGCGGCCAACACCAGGACTTCGACACCCAAAGCAGCGGCGCAAGCGCTGACGGCAACGGCTACAACCTGAACATCGGCGGCAGCTACCGTCTCAATGAAGCCTGGCGCGTCGGTGTGGCTGCCGGCTTCTACCATCAGAAGCTTGAAGCAGGTCAGGACGACTCGGAATACAAACTCAACACGTACATGGGCACAGCGTTCGCCCAGTACCAGCAGAACCGCTGGTGGGCTGACGCCGCAATGACCGCCGGACATCTGGACTACGAGAGCCTCAAACGCAAGTTCGATCTAGGGGTCAACGAACGCGGGGAAAAAGGCGATACCAGCGGCTATGTGCTGGGCATCAGCGGTCGCCTGGGTTACGACATCGCGCAACAGGCGAGCAGCCCATGGCACCTGTCGCCGTTCGTGAGCGCCGATTTCGCCAAGGTAAAAGTCGATGGTTACTCGGAAAATGGCGCCGACGCTACTGCGCTGACGTTCGATGACCAGTCCCGCAACTCCAGGCGCCTTGGCGTCGGTATCCAAGGCAAGTATCAGGTCACCCCGCAGACGCAAGTGTTTGGCGAGTTTGCCCACGAACGCGAGTACAACGACGACACCCAGGACCTGACCATCAACCTTAACAGCCTGCCGAACAACCGGTTCACCCTGGCCGGTTACACCCCGCAGACCAACCTGAACCGCCTCAACCTGGGAGTGAGCCACAAACTCACTCAGGACCTGGCACTGCGGGCCAGCTACAACATCCGCAAGGATGACGACTTCACCCAACAAGGCATCAACTTGGGTGTCAGCCTGGACTTCTAAAGGGCAAACGAAAGTTGTTGTCTGAACGGTCGACAAGATCAAAAGATCGTCCGATCGTGGCCCGAACCTCCGGCAGCTCCTACATGGGGAATTGCAGGCAATAAAAAACGCGGCGCCCTCTCAGGCGCCGCGTTTTTTTATGGATCAGTGTTAAGGCGTTTGTTCGGCGAGGGCTACAGCGCGGAACATTGCGCGGCGTTTGTTCAGCGTCTCTTCCCATTCCAGGGCTGGCACCGAGTCCGCAACGATACCGCCACCGGCCTGCACATGCAGTTCGCCGTTCTTGATCACCGCTGTACGGATCGCAATGGCGGTATCCATATTGCCGTTCCAGGCGAAATAGCCGACCGCGCCGCCGTAGACACCACGTTTGACCGGTTCCAGTTCATCGATGATTTCCATCGCGCGGATTTTCGGCGCGCCGGACAAAGTGCCGGCCGGCAGAATCGCCCGCAACGCGTCCATGGCCGTCAGGCCGGCTTTCAATTGGCCGGTGACATTGGACACGATGTGCATCACGTTGGAGTAACGCTCAATGACCATCTTCTCGGTGAGTTTCACTGAGCCGATTTCCGAAACCCGCCCTGTGTCGTTGCGACCGAGATCGATCAGCATCAGGTGCTCGGCGATCTCCTTGTCGTCGGACAGCAGGTCTTCTTCCAGCGCCAGGTCGGCTTCTTCATTTGCCCCGCGTGGGCGGGTGCCAGCGATTGGTCGCACGGTGATCAGGTTGTCTTCGACCCGCACCAGCACTTCCGGCGAACTGCCGACGACATGGAAGTCGCCGAAGTTGAAGAAGTACATATAAGGCGTCGGGTTGAAGCAACGCAGCGCACGGTACAGATCAATCGGCGCCGCCTTGAAGTCGATGGACATCCGTTGCGACGGCACCACCTGCATGCAGTCACCGGCGAGGATGTATTCCTTGATGGTATCCACCGCCCGCTCGTAATCGTCCTGAGTGAAGCTCGAACGGAACACGGGATCAGCCGCCTGCTGCTTGCTGAAGTCCAGACCGCGACGCGGGGTGATCGGCTGACGGAGTTTTTCCAGCAACGCTTCCAGTTGCGCCAGGCCATTCTCGTAGGCGTTTTCCTGGGAAGGATCCGCCAGGACAATCGCGTGCATCTTGCCGGCGAGGTTGTCGAACACCACCACCGCATCGGAAACCATCAGCAGAATATCCGGCACGCCCAGCGGATCCGGGTTTGGGCATTTGCCCAGACGCTTCTCCACGTAACGCACGCAGTCATAACCAAAGTAACCCACCAGTCCGCCATTGAAGCGCGGCAATCCGGCGATGGTCGGCACGTTGTAGCGGGCCTTGAACGCTTCGACGAATGCCAGCGGGTCTTCGGATTGGTGGCTTTCGATCTCCACACCATCATGGGTCACGCTGATCTGATGATCATGGACACGCAACACGGTGCGGCACGGCAGACCGATGATCGAATAACGACCCCACTTCTCACCGCCCTGCACCGACTCCAGCAGATAGGAGTTCGGCTGGTCGGCCAGCTTCAGGTAGATCGACAGCGGCGTGTCGAAGTCGGCAAGGGTTTCGCAGGCAAGCGGAATGCGGTTGTAGCCGGCAGCGGCCAAACGCAGGAATTCTTCGCGGATCATGAGGTGCCTCGTGGCTTGAGGGTCTAACGGTCAGTTGTGCAAACGCGCCGGATAGCCGGCCAGAATCAAGTCAGGCGCGCCAACGCCAGCGGGCCAGGGCCTTGATGACTTTCATCCAGAGTTTGCGGGTGACCACCACGATGGAATCTCTTTGAGGGGGTTGAGCAACGTCGGGCAACGTTATCTCAGCGGCAGAATCCAGGCAACCGGGAATTAAGGCTCGCAGATCATCGATCACCAGCGCTGGCGACTCTTCGGCAATCGGGCGACCGTGGTTGTAGCCGTAGCTGAGCGCCACACACTTCACGCCCGCCGCTTTCGCCGCCAGCACATCGCTGCGTGAATCACCGACGAACAACGACTGAGATGCTGGCACGTTGGCCATCTTCATGACGAAGAACAACGCCGCCGGGTCGGGTTTCTTCTGCGGCAGGGTGTCGCCGCCAATGATCCAGCGGAAATACCGGCCGATCTTCATCTTATCCAGCAACGGCGCGACAAAACGCTCAGGCTTGTTGGTGATCAGGGCCATTTCCACGCCCTGTTTGTGCAGCCATTTCAGGGTGTCGCGCACGCCGGGATAGACCACGGTCAGTTCATGGCCATCCTCATAGGCCGCCATGAAGAACTCTTGAGCCTGCTCAGCCTCGACCTCGTCGACGCCCTGGTGATCGAGACTGTTCGCCAGCGCTCGGCGCACCAACACCTGCACGCCGTTGCCGACCCACTCACGCACCGATTCGATTCCGGCAGGCGGACGGCCAAGCTTGAGCAGCATGTTATCCACAGCTGCTGCGAGGTCGGGGACCGAATCGATCAACGTGCCATCCAGATCGAACATCACCAGTCGCGGCAAACGGCCGGGGAACAGCTGCTCAAAGCCACTCATGGGCGAGCCAGTGCCAGTTCGGAACGCATCTTTTCAATCACCTCTTGGTAGTTCGGTGCATTGAAGATCGCCGAGCCGGCGACAAAGGTGTCAGCGCCAGCCGCGGCGATTTCGCGGATGTTATTGACGTTCACGCCACCGTCGATTTCCAGGCGGATATCGCGTCCGGACGCATTGATCAGCGCCCGTACTTCACGCAGTTTGTCGAGGGTGCCAGGAATGAACTTCTGCCCGCCAAACCCCGGGTTGACGCTCATCAACAGGATCATGTCGACCTTGTCCATCACGTACTTGAGCACATCCAGAGGGGTCGCCGGGTTGAACACCAGACCCGCCTTGCAACCGCCTTCGCGGATCATTTGCAGGGAACGGTCGACGTGCAGCGTGGCTTCCGGGTGG
>JAPLSD010000375.1 GCA_026398835.1 Pseudomonas sp. | reverse complement strand
TCCACCAGAACCTGCTCATCTGCGATGTTCACCACCCGGATGCTGGCGAAGTAACCGCTGTCGAATATCGAACTGACCATCAGCTCAGTCATCGCCGGATCGTCGACTTGCGTGGTCAACGACAACCCCAGTGCGGTGGCTGCGTCCTGAGCGTGGGAGCGCAACTGGCTGAGCATTTGCTCACGCGAAGTTTCCAGGCTGACAAAAAAACTGCCGCTGAACGCCACCAGCAGGAACAGACAGATGGCGAGAAACAACTGCTTGAGTAGCGACATGAAGCGCTCCTTGTTGTTGACGGCTTTAGCCATCACCCACGACAAAACCTTCGGCCTGCATCTTTTTCAAAACGTCCTGCCAGCGCGAGAGCTTTTTCGAGTCGCTGCTAGGTTTACCACCGTTTGCGCCCGGCAAGTACAGTCCTTCGGCGTTGAAGGCGTACACCGGTAGCAGGTCTTTACGTTGTGAGGCCGGACGGATTTCGCCAATCAGGTTGTCCAGCACCAATGGATCGGCACCGGGGCTGGCGTAGTAGGTCAGCACCATATGCGCCTGGTTCTGGGTCAACGCCTTGACATAAGTGATGCGCAGTTTTTCGCTGGGAACACCAAGGTTACGCAGGCTGAAGTACTTGGCGAGGGCATAATCTTCGCAGTCGCCAGCACCCTTGATCAGTGATTCGACGGGCGTGGCCCAGTAGTCGATTTGATTCCAGATACGCGTGTCGTCCTGGAAGCTCAGTTGCTGGTTGAAGAAGCGATTGACGGCGCGCAGTTGCTCGCGCTCGGGTTGTTTTGCTTCGCGTTGCAGCATCTGATTCCAGGCCTCGATCCGTTCCTTGGCCGGGCCCAGAGGGCCGTAGCGTTGCTCGGCAACTTGCAGGATCAGCGCAAAATCCCAATTCGCCCAGACACTGCCCAGGCCGGCCAGCAGAAAACCCGACACAAGCAACCATCCGCCGAGCCGAAGTCGGAGCGTTGACCATCCTGGACTACGCGGACTACGGGACATGTCTGGCTGCCTAAGTGCAGATTTCTGAAGTTTAGGCGGTGTTTTCTGAAAGGGCAGGTTGATTGTCTATTGACGGGAGATCGGCGGAAAACACCTATTGGGGCCCGACATCAAGACCTGTAAAGGGTCTTCTGCCGAAGAATGTAAACCGTCACCAGCACCGCGCTGGTCAGCATGAAGCCGCGGGCCCAGGGCAGGGGCACCAGGTAGCAGGAAAACCCGATGCTCAGCCACATCAGGCCGAGGGCGTAGACCTTGCCCTTGAGCGGGATGCCGTTGCCGTCGAGGTAGTCGCGAATCCATGGGCCGAGCCGTGGATGCTCAACCAGCCATTGATAGAAACGCGGCGAACTGCGGGCGAAACAAGCGGCCGCCAGCAGCAGAAAAGGAGTGGTGGGCAACACCGGCAGGAAAATCCCGATCACCCCCAATGCGACGCTCAGCCAGCCGATGGCCAGCAGAACGTAACGCAGCAGCAGGGGGCGGTTGCTTGTAGGGTTGGCCGCCACAGACTCAGTGGTGACGAGGCTTGAGAATGGCTGGTTTTTCGTCCGGTGCATTGCACAGCAGGTACAACGCGGTCAGCGCTTCAGGGATCTGTACGATCATGTCGTCCATCAGGTTGGCGTCGCTGGCGATGTCGGAGAATTCAGGCTGTTCATCGAACAGACCGGAACCAACCATGATCGGCAGGAGCATCTCGCTGACTTCGTCTTCGGCGGTTTCGAACCAGGCCGCTTCGCGCAGGAACACGCCTTCCATGAAGCCGATGCACCAACCGCGCAGGTCGGAGTCGTCCGGATCTTCGCCGAGGTCGAGCTCGCACGGCAGCTCGAACTCTTCATCGGACGCCAGTTGACGGGCGATGTGCGCCTTGAGCAGCACCAGGGTGGCTTCGATCGCTTCACGCTCGGCGTCGTCGCTGTAATGCGGCTCCTCGGCGAACAGGGCGTCGATCCACTCACGGTCGGGAACGATTTCGGAACAGATCGATAGCGCAGTCAGATAGCCATGGGCGGCCACATAGTCCAGCGCCTCGTCATGCAGCTCGTCGGCGTCGAGGAAGACTTGCAGGCGGGTTAGTTGCTCAGCGAAGGACATTAGAAGGGCTACCTTGGGAATATTCGATGCTGAATTCTAGGCCTTCTTTGGCGCTCAGGCCAGCCGCAGGTTTCCGTGAAAGCCGTGACTTTTTCATCCAGCCTGCGCAGAGGGATATTCGGCAATATTTGGAGTTTTTCATGCTCGAGCAGGCTCAACGCGTTCTCAAGGACATCTTCGGCTACGACAGTTTTCGTGGTCGTCAGGGTGCGATCATTGAGCGTGTAGCCACCGGCGGCGACGCCTTGGTGCTGATGCCTACCGGCGGCGGCAAGTCGCTGTGTTTTCAGGTCCCGGCGCTGCTGCGTGATGGTTTGGCGGTGGTGGTATCACCGTTGATCGCGTTGATGGACGATCAGGTCGCGACCCTGGAAGAGCTGGGAGTTGCCGCAGCCGCCTTGAATTCGACCCTGAGCGCTGAGCAGCAGCGCGATCTGGCGGCGCGAATCAAGCGCGGCGAAGTCAAAATGCTCTATCTGGCCCCCGAGCGACTGGTGCAGCCGCGGATGCTGGCTTTCTTGCAGAGCCTGGAAATCGCCCTGTTCGCCATTGACGAAGCGCACTGTGTCTCTCAATGGGGCCACGACTTCCGTCCGGAATACCTGCAACTGGGGCAATTGGCAGAGCTGTTCCCCAATGTGCCGCGTATTGCCCTGACTGCCACCGCCGACAAGCGAACCCGCGAAGAAATCGTCACTCGTCTGCATTTGCAGGATGCCGAGCGATTCCTTTCGAGTTTTGACCGTCCGAACATTTTCTACCGCATCGTGCCCAAAGAGCAGCCGCGCAAGCAGTTGCTGGCGTTCCTGTCCGAGCGTCGTAGCGATGCGGGCATTGTCTACTGCCTGTCGCGCAAGAAAGTCGATGAAGTGGCCGCCTTCCTGTGTGAGCAAGGCTATCCCGCGTTGCCATACCACGCCGGGCTACCCAACGAAACGCGGGCCTTCAATCAGAAGCGCTTCCTCAATGAGGAAGGCCTGATCATGGTTGCCACTATTGCCTTCGGTATGGGCATCGACAAGCCGAACGTGCGCTTTGTTGCGCACCTCGATTTGCCCAAGTCTCTGGAGGCCTATTACCAGGAAACCGGTCGCTCCGGCCGTGACGGTTTGCCCGCAGACGCCTGGATGGCCTACGGCCTGCAAGACGTACTGATGCTCAAGCAGATGCTGCAAAATTCCGAAGGCGATGAGCGCCACAAGCGTCTGGAGCAGCACAAACTCGACGCCATGCTGGCACTCTGTGAAGAGACCCGCTGCCGGCGCCAGACCCTGCTGGCGTATTTCGACGAAGACATGCCCAAACCATGCGGTCACTGCGATAACTGCGTCGACGGGGTACAAACCTGGGACGCCACCGAGCCTGCGCGTCAGGCACTGTCGGCGATCTACCGTACCGGCCAGCGTTATGGCGTCGGGCATCTGGTGGATGTGTTGCTGGGCAAAGACAACGACAAGGTACGCAGCTTTGGCCATCAACATCTTTCGGTGTTTGGAGTAGGCAAGGCGCGGACCGAAGGCGAATGGCGCTCTCTATTCCGACAGCTGGTGGCCCGTGGTCTGGCGGACATTGATCTGGAAGGCTACGGTGGCCTGCGTTTGAGCGACAGTTGCCGGCCGTTGCTCAAGGGCGAAGTCACGCTGGAACTGCGCCGCGATCTCAAACCGCAGACCACTGCGAAAAGCAGTACCAGCCAGGCCAGTCAGCTGGTGCGTGGCGAAGAGCGCGAGCAGTGGGAAGCTTTGCGCGCCCTGCGGCGCAAACTGGCCGAAGAGCATGGCGTGCCGCCGTATGTCATCTTTCCCGATTCAACCTTGCTGGAAATGCTCCGCAGCCAACCGAGCTCCTTGTCGGAAATGGCCAAGGTCAGCGGCGTCGGTGCGCGCAAACTGGAACGTTACGGCGAGGCTTTCCTCGAAGTGCTGGGCGGCCAGGTCGAGGCGCCGAAAGTGGTTGCCGATATTCGCCACGAGCTGATC
>JAPLSD010000746.1 GCA_026398835.1 Pseudomonas sp. | reverse complement strand
GAAGTCATAAGCGATTTCGGGACTGCGCTGGACAGCTACAAAAAGGCACTCGATATGATGCTGAAAACGGACGAGTAAATTCATTCGTTAAAGCACGCAGAAACGAAAACGGCCGCTGTCATCCCTGACAGCGGCCGTTTTCATTACGCGGTTGAATCAAGCCATCAAGTCAACACCACCGCCGCACGCTTCTCGAGCTTGCGACGACGTGCCACCAGCAGGCCTGCCGCGACCACCAGAATGCTCAGCAGCCCCGTCGCGAGGATTTCCACGCGATGCGCTTCCTGGAACAGCATGATGGTCAGCACACCGACGATGAACACGATTACCGCGTAGGTCAGCCCCGGGAACAACCACATCTTGAAGGCGATTTTCTCGCCGACGGCCATGCGCTTCTGGCGCATGCGCAGTTGGGACACAGCGATCACCAGGTACACCAGCAAGGCAATGGCGCCGGAGCTGGCGAGCAGGAATTCGAACACCGCAGCCGGGGCCACGTAGTTGGCGAATACCGCGAGGAACGCTGCTGCAGTGGACAGGATCACTGCCCAGTAAGGCGTGCCGCTGTTGTTGGTGATTTTGGCCACGGCCGGTGCATCGCCACGATTGCCCAAGGAGAAGAGCATGCGCGAAGCGGTGTACAGCGCCGAGTTCAGGCAGCTGGTCACGGCAACCAGGACCACCAGATCAACGATCAGTTTGGCATTAGGAATACCCATGCGGTCGAGCACGGTCTGGTAGGAACCGACCTGCGCAAGGC
This sequence comes from Pseudomonas sp., assembly GCA_026398835.1. Classification (GTDB taxonomy): domain Bacteria; phylum Pseudomonadota; class Gammaproteobacteria; order Pseudomonadales; family Pseudomonadaceae; genus Aquipseudomonas. Next base: position 5,145 of record JAPLSD010000746.1, on the reverse strand, counting down.
CCGCGTCGTTCCACGGCACCAGCGCCACAACGAGGAAGATCGATACCAGGTAGAACAAGCCAATCCGCCAGATCACCGAGTTGGTGGCTTTGGAGATTTGCTGGCCAGGGTTCTTCGATTCGGCGGCGGCGATGGTGACGATTTCGGTGCCCATGAACGAGAACATCGTGGTCAGCATCGCGGCCAGAACCGCGCCCATGCCGTTGGGCAGGAAGCCTTGGGTATCGAACAGATGCGAGACGCCGCTGACCTGGCTACCCGGCAGAAAACCGAATATCGCCAGCACGCCGAGGATGATAAAGCCGATGATCGCTACAACCTTGACCAGCGCAAACCAGAATTCGAACTCGCCGTAATTCTTCACGCTGAACAGGTTGGTCACCGTCAACAGCAGGGTAATGACCAGCGTGAAGGCCCAGATCGCTACGCCGGGGAACCAGGCGTGGAGGATGGTCGCGGCGGCGTTGGCTTCCAGCGGGATCACCAACACCCAGAACCACCAGTACAGCCAGCCGATGGTGAAACCGGCCCAGTGACCGATTGCCCGATCGGCATACGTCGAGAACGAACCTGTGTCCGGTGAAGCAATGGCCATTTCGGCCAGCATACGCATGACCAACACCACCAGCGTACCGGCGGCGGCATAGGCCAACAGCACAGCAGGACCGGCTGCGGCGATGGCGTGTCCGGAGCCGACGAACAGACCGGCGCCGATGACTCCGGCGATCGACAGCATGGTCACATGCCGCGGTTTGAGCCCCTGTTCGAGACCATTAGAGCTTTGGGTATTGCTCATTGAAACTACCTTTGCGATGAAGAGCGATTCAGTCCACTCCGTCTGCAGACTTTCTCGTAAAAAGAATCCAACGGAGCGTTCCTTATTTTTTACGCAAGTTTTGCGCCAAAATGTTTCAGATCCCCTGACTACGGGGCCTCCAAGACGAACGGTCGGTTATCGCAAGTCATTGAGTTTAATGGCTATTCGCCACAGCGTTACCCAACACCCCACTTCTAAAACGAAATGCCGCACCAGAAACACACTGAAAAAGTCAGCCGCGCACAATAAAGGTGCGTATCAGCAACCTTTGGCCGCCTGGCGCTTCCAACACCCGGCCAAAGCTGGCACCATCGCGCCCTTTTTTACGCGACACCCGCCGGGGTAAAGGTTCAAACGAGTGTTCGGTTGTTGATGGCGCGACAGACTGCTGCGCCGATGCGACAACCTGCCACATACCACCCGTTTACCCCCTGTAGCGCTGTTGGCTGTCATTCAAACGCTATGCTAGCTTGGCCGCCTCGCCAGGAAGGCCACCAACAGCAGGAGTGCAATAGAACACAATGAGGACCGCACATGGCTGAGGCCACGCCCGCGCTTGAAATCCGCAACTTGCATAAACGCTACGGCACGCTTGAGGTACTTAAAGGTATCTCGCTGACCGCACGCGACGGCGATGTGATCTCGATCCTGGGTTCCTCCGGTTCCGGCAAGTCCACTTTCCTTCGCTGCATCAACCTGCTGGAAAACCCGCATCAGGGCCAGATTCTGGTGGCCGGCGAAGAGCTCAAACTCAAGACCGCGAAAAACGGCGAGCTGGTCGCTGCCGACGGCAAGCAGATCAACCGCATGCGCAGCGAAATCGGTTTTGTGTTTCAAAACTTTAACCTCTGGCCACACATGAGCGTGCTCGACAACATTATCGAAGCACCGCGCCGTGTACTCGGGCAGAGCAAGGCCGAAGCCACCGAAATCGCTGAAGCCCTGCTGGCCAAAGTCGGCATCGCTGATAAACGCCACGCCTACCCCGCGCAACTCTCCGGTGGGCAGCAGCAACGCGCGGCCATCGCCCGCACCCTGGCGATGCAACCCAAAGTCATTCTGTTCGATGAGCCGACCTCGGCCCTTGACCCTGAAATGGTTCAGGAAGTACTTAATGTGATCCGCGCGCTGGCCGAAGAAGGCCGCACGATGCTACTGGTCACCCATGAAATGGGCTTCGCCCGTCAGGTTTCCAGTGAAGTCGTGTTCCTTCATCAAGGTCTGATCGAAGAGCAAGGATCGCCACAGCAGGTTTTCGAAAACCCGCTTTCGGCACGCTGCAAACAATTCATGTCCAGCAACCGCTAACGGAGCAACTCCCATGCAGAGCTATAAAAAATTCCTCTTGGCCGCTGCCGTTACTCTGGCGTTCAGCGCCACCGCTGCTGCCGAGACCTTGAAGATGGGCATCGAAGCGGCCTACCCACCGTTCAACAATAAAGATGCCAGCGGCCAGGTCGTCGGTTTTGACGTCGAAATCGGCAACGCCCTGTGCGCCAAGATGAAGGCCGAGTGCACCATCGTCACCTCCGACTGGGACGGCATCATCCCGGCCTTGAACGCCAAGAAGTTCGACTTCCTGATCTCTTCGATGTCGATCACTGAAGAACGCAAACAAGCCGTCGACTTCAGCGACCCGTACTACTCCAACAAGCTGCAATTCATCGCGGCTAAAGACAAAGCCGACTTCAAGACCGACAAAGACTCCCTCAAAGGCAAAGTCATCGGCGCCCAACGCGCAACCCTGGCCGGTACCTGGCTGGAAGACCACCTGGGTGACACGGTTGAGGTCAAACTCTACGACACTCAGGAAAACGCCTACCTGGACCTGACTTCCGGCCGCGTCGACGCGATTCTGGCTGACAAGTACGTCAACTATGAGTGGCTCAAAAGCGATGCGGGCAAGCCTTATGAATTCAAGGGTGACCCAGTTGAAGAAAGCGACAAAATCGGTATCGCTGTACGCAAAGGCGACCCGATTCGCGAGAAGCTGAACGCTGCACTGAAAGAAATCGTGGCTGACGGCACCTACAAGAAAATCAACGACAAGTACTTCCCGTTCAGCATCTATTGATACTGACTTGCCTGACCGGCGCCGCAGCCTGACGCTCGCGCCGCCGGTCCTTAGCAACGCCTGCTGCGATTTAAAAAAAGAATTCCATGAATATCGATCTCTACGGATTCGGCCCGGCGCTCGCCGCCGGCGCGTTGATGACCGTCAAACTGGCTCTCTCGGCGTTGTGCCTGGGGCTGGTTCTCGGTTTGCTCGGCGCCTTGGCCAAGACTTCCCCGTACAAGCCGTTGCAATGGCTTGGCGGTACTTACTCGACGCTGGTGCGCGGCATCCCGGAACTGCTTTGGGTGCTGCTGATTTACTTCGGCACGGTCAATCTGATGCGTGCGCTGGGCGAGTTTTTCGGCAATCCTGATCTGGAACTCAATGCCTTCGCCGCGGGCGTGATCGCCCTTGGCTTATGCTTTGGCGCCTACGCCACGGAAGTCTTTCGCGGCGCGATCCTGGCGATCCCCAAAGGCCACCGCGAAGCGGGCGTGGCCCTCGGCCTGTCGAAGTTTCGAATTTTCACCCGGCTGATCATGCCGCAAATGTGGCGCATTGCCCTGCCGGGGCTGGGCAACCTGTTCATGATCCTGATGAAGGACACCGCGCTGGTTTCGGTGATCGGCCTGGAAGAAATCATGCGTCACGCGCAAATCGCGGTGAACTTCTCCAAACAGGCGTTCACCTTCTATATGTTCGCTGCCTTCATGTACCTGGGCCTGACGATTCTTGCCATGACCGGCATGCACTTTCTGGAAAAACGCGCCGCTCGCGGCTTCGCGAGGAGCACGCAATGAACTGGGAAGTGATCATCAAATGGCTGCCGAAGCTGGCGCAGGGCGCGACCCTGACCCTGGAACTGGTCGCCATCGCCGTCGTCCTCGGTTTGCTGCTGGCCATTCCGCTGGGCATCGCCCGCTCGTCGCGGAGCAGGTATGTGCGCGCCCTGCCTTATGCCTACATCTTCTTCTTCCGTGGCACGCCGCTGCTGGTGCAGTTGTTCCTGGTCTACTACGGCCTGGCGCAGTTCGACGCTGTGCGTGAGAGCGCCCTGTGGCCTTACCTGCGCAACCCGTTCTGGTGCGCCACGGCCACCATGACCTTGCACACCGCAGCCTATATCGCCGAGATCCTGCGCGGCGCGATCCAGGCCATTCCACCCGGTGAGATCGAAGCAGCGCGGGCTCTGGGCATGTCGCGGCCCAAGGCGCTGTTCTACATCATCCTGCCGCGTGCGGCGCGGATCGGTTTGCCGGCCTACAGCAACGAAGTGATCCTGATGCTCAAGGCCAGCGCCCTGGCCAGTACTGTGACCTTGCTGGAACTGACCGGTATGGCCCGGACCATCATTGCGCGGACCTATCTGCCGGTGGAGATCTTCTTCGCCGCAGGCATGTTCTATCTGCTGATGGCCTACGTGCTGGTGCGCGGCTTCAAGCTGCTGGAGCGCTGGTTGCGCGTCGATGCCTGTCAGGGACGCTGATCTGCCGCCGGTGCTTACGGGCGAGCAACTGCTCGCCCGTTTCAAGGCACTGGATGCGTTTTTGATCGAGCATCAAGCGCTGTGGCGACCGCGTCCTTTCACCCATCGGCAACTGCCGTGGGAAGCGCACTATCCTGAGTTGGCCCACTGGCTACGGCAACGCTCACTGGACGACGCTGAAGCGAATCACAACCATCCGCAACGCCTTTACGCCCCCGCACCGTTTTCAGCGCTGGCGGCCACGTCCGCCGCCCTCAGCGCAGTCGGCGAACTGCCCAGCCATCCGCTTGAGCCTGCCGCTCGACGCTTGAACGTCGACGTCCCTGGACGCAAATGGCAACAGATCGAGGCGTTCGCCGGTTGCCTGGAATTTGCCGAAGATCCCAGACATTGGCTCGACTGGTGCTCGGGTAAAGGTCATTTAGGACGTCGCCTGCTGCAAACTGGGCAACAGCTGACCTGCCTTGAATATGACCCTGTGTTGATCGATGCCGGCGAACACCTCAGCCAACGTCATCAGCTACCTGTGACCCATGTCCAACAAGACGTCCTGGCAGCGGACGCTGCTGCTCGTCTGACCACCGAACACACTCCGGTCGCCCTGCACGCCTGCGGCGATCTGCATGTGCGCCTGATACAACTGGCCAGCGCAACGGGCTGCAAACAACTGGCAATCGCGCCCTGCTGCTACAACCGCATCCAGAGCAGCGAGTACCAGGCACTTTCCGTTGCGGCCAAAGCATCCGACCTACAGCTATCGCTCGACGATCTGGCACTCCCCCTCAG
>JAPLSD010000325.1 GCA_026398835.1 Pseudomonas sp. | reverse complement strand
TAAGCATTAAAACCGGGCTCCAGCTTCGACCTGCTCGCTCGTTTTACCGAAGCGGCGCTGGCGAGAAGCGTAATCGGCCAGCGCAGTACGCATGGCATCGTGTTTGAAGTCCGGCCAGAACAGGTCGGAGAAATACAGTTCGGCGTACGCCAACTGCCACAACAGGAAGTTGCTGATGCGGTGCTCACCGCCAGTACGAATGCACAAATCCGGCAAGGGCTGATCGCCCGTCGCCAGACAGGTTTGCAACAGTTCGGGCGTAATATCTTCAGGCTGCAGATGCCCGGCCTGAACCTCACGCGCCAGACGCTGGGCAGCCTGGGCAATGTCCCATTGACCACCATAATTGGCAGCGATTTGCAGGATAAAGCGATTGCTGCCAGCCGTCATTGTTTCAGCCTCACGCATGGCTGCTTGCAACTCCGGATGGAAGCGCGAGCGATCACCTATGATGCGCAGGCTGATGTTGTTGTCGTTGAGGCGCTTGGCCTCACGACGCAACGCCCTGAAGAAGAGGTCCATCAAGGCACTGACTTCGTCAGCCGGGCGCTGCCAGTTCTCGCTGGAGAAGGCAAACAAGGTCAATACTTCGACCTTGGCCTCAGCACATACCTCGATGACCGCACGCACAGCATCGACACCCGCTTTATGCCCGGCAACACCCGGCAAAAAGCGTTTCTTTGCCCAGCGATTATTACCATCCATGATGATCGCGACGTGTCGCGGCACCGAAAACGGAACAGCCTGCTTGGTCTTTTCCATGAAAACGCGACCCTTATACGGCCATCAGGTCCGCTTCTTTTTGCTTCACAGCGGCTTCGATATCAGCCACGAACTTATCAGTCAGCTTCTGGATATCGTCAGAGGCGCGACGCTCTTCGTCCTCACTGATTTCTTTCTCTTTGACCAGGTCTTTGAGCTGACTCAAGGCATCACGACGGATGTTGCGCACAGCTACACGGCCGTCTTCTGCCGCTTCACGCGCCTGCTTGGTGAAGCCCTTGCGGGTTTCTTCGGTCAGCGCAGGCATGGAGATCAGCAGCAGCTCGCCCAGGTTGGTCGGGTTGAAGCCCAGACCGGAGCTCTGGATCGCTTTGTCGACCGCTTGCAGCATGTTGCGCTCGAAAGCCACGACCTGCAGGGTGCGCGAATCCTTGACGGTCACGTTCGCAACCTGGTTCAGCGGGGTGTCAGCGCCATAGTAAGGCACCATCACGCCACCCAGAATGCTTGGGTGAGCCTGGCCGGTACGGATTCGGCTGAACGCGTGATGCAGCGATTCCAGGGATTTCTGCATGCGCTCTTGAGCGTCTTTCTTGATTTCGTTGATCATTGTTGGCCTTCCTCGATCAGGGTCCCTTCAGCGCCGCCATGTACGATGTTCAGCAGGGCGCCGGGCTTGTTCATGTTAAATACGCGTAACGGCATCTTGTGGTCACGGCACAGGCAGATAGCCGTCAAATCCATTACACCCAGCTTGCGATCCAGCACTTCATCGTAAGTCAGATGATCGAACTTCTCAGCATGCGGGTCTTTGAATGGGTCAGCAGTGTAGACACCATCAACCTTGGTTGCCTTCAAAACCACGTCGGCATTGATTTCGATGCCCCGCAGGCAGGCTGCCGAATCGGTGGTAAAGAATGGGTTGCCGGTACCGGCCGCGAAGATCACCACATCCTTGGCGTTCAGGTGCCGCATAGCTTTGCGGCGATCATAGTGGTCGGTCACACCAACCATGGAAATAGCCGACATCACAATGGCCGAGATATTCGCACGTTCCAGTGCGTCACGCATGGCCAAGGCATTCATCACAGTGGCCAGCATGCCCATGTGATCACCAGTAACCCGATCCATCCCGGCGGCGCTCAGCGCTGCGCCACGGAAGAGGTTGCCACCGCCAATTACCAGACCGACCTGAACGCCGATACCGACCAGTTGGCCGACTTCCAACGCCATGCGATCGAGAACCTTGGGGTCGATCCCGAACTCTTCCGAGCCCATGAGGGCCTCGCCGCTAAGCTTGAGTAGAATGCGTTTATAGCGAGCTTGATAACCACTGCCCTGCTGAGCCATTGCGAATCTCTCCTGCGGCGTATTTTAAAAAATTCTTTGCAAGCTGTTTGCAGCCTGCGTTCACTCTAACTTGACGCTATCACAGCGCCATCAGAACACGGCTTTGTAAGCCAGTTCCGAAGGGAAACCAATTAAATTGATCACCCCATTTGAAAAGAGGCTGCGCGCGTGAGCGGGCAGCCTCTTCAGGGCGACAGTTAAAAACTGTCTTATTGCTTGCTTGCAGCCACTTGCGCAGCAACTTCTTCAGCGAAGTTGTCGACTGGCTTCTCGATGCCTTCACCTACCTGGAAGCGAGTGAAGGAAACGATTTCAGCGCCGCCTTTCTTGGCCAGGTCACCAACGGTCACTTCAGGGTTCTTGACGAACGCTTGGTTGACCAGGCTGGCTTCAGCAAGGAACTTGCTGATACGACCAGCAACCATCTTCTCGACGATTTCAGCTGGCTTGCCTTTGATCTTGTCTTCGTTGAGGCTCAGGAAAACGCCTTTTTCGCGCTCAACGGCTTCAGCGGAGACTTGCGAAGGCAGCAGGAACTCAGGGTTGCTTGCCGCTACGTGCATGGCGATGTCTTTGGCCAGCTCAGCGTCGCCGCCTTTGAGGACAACAACAACACCGATCTTGTTACCGTGCAGGTAAGCATTGACGACGTCGCCTTCAACGCGGGCCAGACGACGAATGTTGACGTTTTCGCCAACTTTAGCCACCAGCGCTTCACGAGCAGATTCCTGAGCGGCGATCAGCGGAGCTACGTCGGTCAGTTTGTCAGCGAAAGCTTTTTCGATGCTGCTGGTGACGAAGTTCTTGAAATCGTCCTGCAGAGCCAGGAAGTCAGTTTGCGAGTTGACTTCGAGGATCACGGCAGTTTTGCCATCTTCAGCAACTTTAACGCTGATAGCACCTTCAGCAGCAACGTTGCCTGCTTTCTTGGCAGCCTTGATCGCGCCGGAAGCACGCATGTCATCAATGGCTTTTTCGATGTCGCCGTCAGCCTTGGTCAAGGCCTTCTTGCAATCCATCATGCCTTCGCCGGTACGCTCACGCAGTTCTTTGACCAACGCCGCAGTAATCTCTGCCATTTCAAAATTCCTCTTGGATAGGTTTTCAACCATTCCACCCGATCGAACGGGCGTTCAATTCTTGCGCTCTGTCCCCGAAAACATTCCGCAACTGCCGCTCATGACAAAAACTGCAGAGGGCATGTCCAGCAAATGGTTTTCGAGGTGGCAAAAAGGGGGCCAAGCCCCCTTTTTGCGTACTGAGTAAACGCTAAGCGCTAGTTACTCAGCCTTCAACTACTGCTGCTGGAGCGTCTTCGACGAACACTTCGGTGCCGCCAGCAACGTGGTTGCGACCTTTGATCACAGCATCAGCCATCGCACCCATGTACAACTGGATAGCGCGGATTGCGTCATCGTTGCCTGGGATGATGTAGTCAACGCCTTCCGGGCTGCTGTTGGTATCGACAACGCCGATAACCGGGATGCCCAGCTTGTTGGCTTCGGTGATCGCGATGCGCTCGTGATCAACGTCGATTACGAACAGTGCGTCAGGCAGACCGCCCATGTCCTTGATACCACCCAGGCTACGATCCAGCTTCTCAAGATCGCGAGTGCGCATCAGCGCTTCTTTCTTGGTCAGCTTGGCGAAAGTACCGTCTTCGGCCTGGATTTCAAGGTCACGCAGACGCTTGATGGAAGCACGGATGGTTTTGAAGTTGGTCAGCATGCCGCCCAACCAGCGGTGATCGACGTACGGCGAACCGCAACGTGCTGCTTCTTCAGCAACGATCTTGCCAGCAGAACGCTTGGTGCCGACGAACAGAATCTTGTTTTTGCCCTGGGCCAGACGCTCTACGAAAGTCAGAGCTTCGTTGAACATTGGCAGGGTTTTTTCAAGGTTGATGATGTGGATCTTGTTACGTGCGCCGAAAATGTATTTACCCATTTTCGGGTTCCAGTAACGGGTTTGGTGACCGAAGTGGACACCGGCTTTCAGCATATCGCGCATGTTGACTTGGGACATGATAGTTCCTTAATAAGTCGGGTTAGGCCTCCACGCATCCCAATGACCAACCAGCAGCTGCAAGCTGAAGGCACCCAGGTCATCGTGTCGACGCGTGTGTGGGTTTAAGCTTCCAAGGGTATCCCCGGAAAGCGGCGCATTTTATACCATAAGAAAGGGAAAAACGAAACCAGGATTCACGCTTCCTGGCATAGGCTTTTGCCCTGACCTTGGAATCAGATCAGAATGCTCCATTACTATAGAGAGAAGCGATGGCAAGACGTTCATGATTTGCACCGACCGTCTGTTAGAATCGCGTTTTTAGGGCTGCGAAGACGCAACATTTAGTCACGCAATCCATATCCCGTGTTTATAGCGCCATTGAGCGCCTAGAGAGCCTGTATGACCGTCACCCTCAAAACCCCAGAGGACATCGCAAAAATGCGTGTCGCCGGCAAACTGGCCGCCGATGTGCTGGAAATGATCGCAGAATACGTCAAACCCGGTGTCACCACTGAAGAGCTGGACCGCATCTGCCACGACTATATCGTCAATGAACAGAAGGCTATCCCTGCCCCTCTCAATTACAAGGGCTTCCCGAAGTCGATCTGTACCTCGATCAACCACGTGGTCTGCCACGGCATTCCGAACGAGAAGCCACTTAAAGATGGCGACACCCTGAACATCGATGTCACCGTCATTAAAGACGGCTACCACGGCGATACCAGCCGGATGTTCCATGTTGGCACCGTGCCTGTCTGGGCCGAGCGTCTGTCGCAAGTCACCCAGGAATGCATGTACAAGGCCATTGAACTGGTCAAACCTGGCTGCCGCCTCGGCGACATCGGTGAAGTCATTCAGAAACACGCTGAGAAAAACGGTTTCTCGGTGGTTCGCGAGTTCTGTGGCCACGGCATTGGCAAGGTGTTCCACGAAGAGCCGCAAATCCTGCACTACGGTCGTGCCGGCACCGGGATGGAACTGAAAGAAGGCATGACCTTCACCATCGAGCCGATGATCAACCAGGGCAAAGCCGACACCAAAGTTCTCGGCGACGGCTGGACCGCAATCACCAAGGACCGCAAGCTCTCCGCCCAGTGGGAACACACCCTGGCAGTGACCGCTACTGGCTACGAGATCTTCACCCTGCGCAGCGATGACACCATCCCTCGCGTTTCGGCCTGATCCACCTTGCTCTGTTCTTACCTATAGAAAGAAAGGAAAGCCAATCGATGCCGCAGGTGGATCCCGAACTCTTCGACCGCGGCCAGTTCCAGGCCGAACTGGCCTTGAAGGCAAGCCCGATTGCTGCCTTCAAGAAGGCGATCCGCCAGGCCCGCGAGGTGCTTGACGGACGCTTTCGTAGCGGGCGGGATATCCGCCGGCTGATCGAGGATCGCGCCTGGTTCGTCGATAACATCCTGCAAAAAGCCTGGGAACAGTTCAACTGGAGCGAAGATGCCGACATCGCGCTCGTCGCAGTCGGCGGCTACGGTCGTGGCGAACTGCACCCTTACTCCGACATCGATCTGCTGATCCTGCTCGACAGCGCCGATCACGAGATTTTCCGCGATTCCATCGAACGCTTTCTGACGCTGCTGTGGGACATCGGCCTGGAAGTCGGGCAAAGCGTACGTTCGGTGGACGAATGCGCCGAAGAAGCCCGCGCCGACCTTACGGTCATCACCAACCTGATGGAAAGCCGCACCATTGCCGGCCCCGAGCGGCTGCGCCAGCGCATGCTGGAGGTCACCAGCACCGCTCATATGTGGCCGAGCAAGGACTTCTTCCTGGCCAAGCGCGCCGAGCAAAAGGCCCGCCACCACAAGTACAACGACACCGAATACAACCTGGAACCCAACGTCAAAGGCTCGCCCGGTGGCCTGCGGGATATTCAGACTCTTCTCTGGGTAGCCCGCCGCCAATACGGCACGCTGAACCTGCGCGCACTGGCTGGCGAAGGCTTCCTGGTGGAGAGTGAGAATGCGCTGCTGGCGTCATCCCAGGAGTTTTTGTGGAAGGTTCGTTACGCCTTGCACATGCTGGCCGGCCGCTCTGAAGACCGCCTGCTGTTCGATCACCAGCGCTCGATTGCCGAATTGCTGGGCTTTGACGGTGAGGACGCCAAGCAGGCCATCGAAAGCTTCATGCAGCAGTACTACCGAGTGGTCATGAGCATTGCTCAGCTCAGCGACTTGATCATCCAGCACTTCGAGGAAATCATTCTCGCGCCGGAAAATGAAGTGCCTGCGCAACCGCTCAACTCGCGTTTCCAACTGCATGACGGCTACATCGAAGTCACCCACGTCAACGTCTTCAAGCGCACACCGTTCGCCATGCTGGAGATCTTCCTGCTGATGGCTCAGCACCCGGAGATCAAAGGGGTTCGCGCTGACACCATCCGTTTGTTGCGGGAAAACCGTCACTTGATCGACGACGATTTCCGCAATGACATCCGCAATACCAGCCTGTTCATCGAGTTGTTCAAGTGCGAGATCGGCATCCACCGCAACCTTCGACGGATGAACAGGTACGGCATCCTCGGGCGTTATCTGCCGGAGTTCGGCTTTATCGTCGGCCAGATGCAGCACGACCTGTTCCACATCTATACCGTCGACGCCCACACCCTGAACCTGATCAAACACCTG
>JAPLSD010000060.1 GCA_026398835.1 Pseudomonas sp. | reverse complement strand
TATGTCTGTGCACGGGTGATGAAAAATGCCCTGAGCGCCAAGCTGGTGGATGACGGGATGGGTATCCAGGGGCTCGGTCAGGTTCCGTTCCCAATCCCGAAAAGTGGTATGGAAGTGCTGTGGAACCATCAGTTGCCGGCCCGTGCCTACACCGAGGATAAGATCAGCGATCTCGCCTCGGTTTTACCGAACGGCAGTATTGGTTGGGGGCGCGCCCAAGCGCGTGGCATGTCGCAGGCGAACTCGCCGACGGTGGAGCCCAAGACCGAAGACGGGCTTCAGGCCATGGGTTGGAACACCACCCTGAAGCCGGCTCGCGATAATGGTGTGATCAGTATCTCCCAGGAACCTTACAACTTCCTCACCAATCCGCGTCAGGCGTGGAGCTACAGTCCTTCGACCCGTCGAGTGCGCCAGTTGCCGGGCTATGGTTACGACCAACCGATGATCGGCACCAACGGCACCATGACCGTCGACGAGGACCGTTTGTTCAACGGCTCGCCCGAGCGCTACACCTGGAAACTGCTGGGCAAGCGTGAGATCTACATCCCGGCGAATGCCTATAAGGCGAACTCGGCGAATGTCACCTACGCGCAGATGCTGACCCCCAACCACCCCAACCCGGAGTTCATGCGCTATGAACTGCGTCGGGTCTGGGTGGTCGAGGCCGACCTGAAAGAGAGTTATCGTCATGTCTATGGCAAGCGTGTGCTGTTTCTCGACGAGGACACCTGGCATTCGGTCCTGGCTGACAACTACGATGCTCGTGGGCAACTGTGGAAACACGCCATGATCAACTACTACTACCACCCGGACATGAGTGCCTGGCAAGCCGGTTCGCAGTTCTTCATGGACCTCAACTCCGGGCAGTACACCGGTTACGGCATGACCAACGAATCGAAGAAAGGCCCGATCCTCAACGAAGGCAAATACACCCCGGACATGTACACCGCGGACGCGGCGCGTGCATTGGGGCGCTAAGCCTTAAAGCTTGACCGTGGTACACAAGGCCCCGCCGGTAACGGCGGGGCCTTTTTGCGTGTGAATAACATGGGTTTGAATCAATCTGTTGACTGAGGAGGTCAGAATTACCTGTGGCGAGGGGGGGCCTGCTGCGGGCGGGCTCTTTTATCGTGTACATATCCGTTTCTGCGGTAGCGGCGGCTATTGGTTTCGCTTTTACAGCGAGTCACTTTCGAAAAGCGCGAAAGTAACCAAAGCGCTTCTGCCCCTCCATTCGGTGCCTCGCCCAGGCTCGGCATGCCCTCACTCCGGCATTGCTCCGGGGGCCCGCCGCCATCGGCCATCCATGGCCGGGGGCGGCTACCTCGGCATCCATGCCGAGGTGCCCCCTGCACAACGCCTGCGTTCGGCCTCTGGGAAAGGGGCAGGCAGATCAAGTTCAAAAACAACAGCAACGGCAAGATCAACAGCTTCGCGAGCAAGCTCGCTCCCACAGGAAAACGCGTCGGCTTCAGAGCAGGCCGGCCGGTAGGCCGCCTCGCTTTTGCTTTTGAGGTGCACGCCCCCTCGAGAGGCCGAGTGGAGGTTCTGCGCAGTGGGCAACCCGGCATGGATGCCG